>CALLZL010000664.1 GCA_937859575.1 uncultured Chloroflexota bacterium | reverse complement strand
GGCGACCCGTGTCGATGGTGTATTGCTGGTGTTTCAGGCCGGCAAGACACGCCGCGATCGGGCACGGCAGGCACGCCAGATCCTCGAAAAGGTCAAGGCACATATCGTGGGCGTCGTGCTGAACGGAGCGCGGCTTGATGACGAATATTCGTATTACTCATAATGTATGTTGCCCGCTGTGGCGCAGTGTGTTAGAATTGTCACGAGTTTGACGCACGCACTTGCATACCGCCGTTTTTGAGGGAGCGTGTCATGCCCGACCAGAACTCGCGCAATCCCGCGATCGTCCTCGTTGAAGACGAGCCCGATATATTGATCATCCTGCATCGGTTGATGCGCGATCTCACAGGCGGCTACAACATTGTCACCGTCACCGGCGGCGCCGAGGCGCTGGCTCAGATCGCACTCCGGCCGGTACCGCTGGTGATCACCGACTACAACATGCCGGGGATGAACGGCCTGCAACTGACGGCCGCGATCAAAGAGACATCGCCCGACACCCGAGTGGTGTTGATCACTGCGTATGCAACCCCCGAACTCGAAAAACGTGCCCGTGCCGAGCGAGTTGATTACTATCTGCCGAAGCCGTTTCCGCTCGATCGCCTCGAACAGATTGTGCGCGACGTATTGCGCTAGTTCGTTTCACTATCAGCGTATTGCGGCCCTGGTTGTTCACGAATGAGCAACCAGGGCTTTTCAGTGCGGTGTCAGTTGGATCTCATTGCCAGCAGGCAGCGTCTATGCTAAAGATAGCATGATGCACTATGGATTGCAGGGCTTCGCCCTGCACCAGAACCGCAGCCTAACAGGAGCAATCACCATGCGCGAGATGTTGCCCGAGATATTACTGGCGGCGAGTGTGGCGCTGACACTCTGGCTGCTGCCACGGCTGAACGACGAACGCCCACCGCCCGAACAACAGCGTACGACCGAAGAGCTACGGATTGCGGCGGAACGTACGGCGCGCAAGCGCTAAGGCCCGGCATCTCCCCCACTAGAGATCCTCCTGCCGATCGGCGCGAGCATGGGTATTGCTGGTATTCTCGCCGATATAATAGATCACCTCTTTCCAGATCCCGGTAATGTTATCTGCGAAGATCACCACCAGATCCTGCGGCCGGCCCAGGCTCAATGCATGACGCACCGCTTCGTGCTCATCGAGAATGGTAATGATTCGTTCGGCTGGCATCCCGGCGGCCAGGGCCTCTTCGTGCATAAGTGCGGCGATTGAGCCCGGTTCACGACCACGACGATCATCATCCTCCTTCAGGATGAGTGTATCGAACATTGTGGCGGCAATCCGGGCATTCTCACGAATGTCGATGTCGCGCCGGTCGCCGGGGGCGGCAATCACGCCGATCACCCGGCGATAGCTTGATCGCAACCGCTCGATCAGGTCGCGCATGGCACCGAATGCCGCCGGATTGTGGGCGTAATCGACAATCACGCGGAAGGGGTGTTCATCAAACACATTCAGCCGGCCAGGCGCCTGGAAGAAACTGGTGGTGAAGGTACGCAGCCCTTGCTTGATATTCTCGACACTAACGCCACGTGCGTAAGCGATCGCCGTGGCTGCCAGTGCATTGGCGACATTATGCAAAGCCTTGCCTTCGAGTGTCGCCGGGATGAGGTGCGTCCACATGAGTGGAATATACTGCTCGTCATCATAGATCGCGATCATGTCGCCGCGCACCCCCGGTTGTAACACGACCGCCGTTCCGCCGGCGGCAATATGCTGGCGTACCAGTTCACTGGCGCTCTCACCACCATGCATGCTCCAGTAGATTGTGCGCCCGCCGGCACGCTCGGCCATGGCCACCACCAGCGGATCATCGGCATTCAGCACACTGGCACCGCTGTCGCGCACCACCTCGACAACCAGTGACTTGATTTCAGCAATCTCTTCGACCGTATTGACACCACGCAACCCAAGGTGATCATTAGTGACATTCAACACCGCGCCGATATCGCAGCGATCAAAGCCAAGCCCTTCACGCAAAATCCCGCCACGTGCCGTTTCCAGCACTGCAGCCTCGATTGTCGGGTCGCGCAGCACCATCCGCGCACTCCACGGCCCGGTCAGATCGCCACGCATGTAGAGCTGCCCATCGATATAAATGCCATCGGTGGTTGTCAGGCCGACCCGTTCGCCATTCATTTTGAGAATATGTGCCACCATGCGCGCCGTGGTTGTCTTGCCGTTGGTGCCGGTGATTGCAATCACGGGAATACGTGACTGCTTACCAGGCGGAAAGAGCATATCGATCACATGGCGCGCCACATTGCGTCGCTGGCCGACACTTGGCTGGATATGCATGCGGAAGCCGGGGCCGGCATTCACCTCGACAATGCCACCACCGACTTCACGCAGCGGTTGGGAGATATCGGGTGAGACAATATCGATTCCGGCGATATCGAGGCCGATGACAATTGCGGCACGCCGCGCCAGTTCACGCGTCTCGTAATGAATTTCGTGCGTACGGTCGATCGCAGTTCCACCGGTCGAGAGGTTCGCCGTACTCGCCAGATAGAAGATCTCGCCCGCCGGCAGGATGGTGTCGAGCGTATAGCCGGCACGTTGCAACAGGAGCTCACTCTGGTGGGTCAGTTTGATCTTCGTGAGCACCTTTTCGTGGCCAAAGCCACGATTCGGATCGCTATTGACGATCTCGATCAGCTGTGCAATCGTATGTACCCCATCGCCAACGACATGCGCCGGAACCCGTTCGGCAACCGCAATCACTTCGCCGCCAATCACAAGCACGCGGTAGTCGCGGCCGCTGAGGAAGGTTTCGACCAGCACACTACCATATTCAGCAGCAACCTCATAGCCATGGCGTACTTCATCGAGCGTGCGCAGATTGAGTGAAATACCACGACCATGGCTGGCATCAAACGGTTTGGTGACGAGCGGGAAGCCGAGATTCTCGGCAGCGGCAAGCGCCGCTTCGACACTATCAACCAGATGATGGCGCGGTGTCGGGATGCCGACATCGCTCAGCAACCGGATGGTCAGCTCTTTATCGCCGGCGGTTTCGACGGCAATATTACTGGTATGGCTCGTGACACTGGCGCGGATACGCTGCTGGTATTTGCCGTAGCCAAGCTGCACCAGGCTGTGTTCATCGAGCCGCAGCGCAGGAATATCGCGCCGGCGCGCCTCGTTCACCAGCGAGGCGGTTGTCGGGCCGAGCACCATGTCTTGCGCCCGCGAGATCAGGTCGTCGCGGGCGGTGCTGAAGTCGAAAGCCGCCAGTTCGTCGGGCGGCAGTGCGCTCGGCAACGTTGGCGGCAGCA
>CALLZL010000663.1 GCA_937859575.1 uncultured Chloroflexota bacterium | reverse complement strand
CTGATTGCGCTTATCGTCTTCGGGATGCGATTCGGTGGGAAGCTCTATCCGGATGCCATGCCGGGCGATATCGGCTTCCATGCCAACCGCTATACCGAGGTCGTGTATGGCCGGCCGCTCTTGCTTTCGCGCAACCGGGGGGTCGATTTCCCTTACCCCTCAGCTCTCTATCTCTTGATTGCTCCACTGGCCACCATCGAACCGGATGTACGGCTGATGCTGCGGCTGAGTAGTGCGCTGCTCGATGCACTCAGCCCATTCCTGGTGTATACAATCGCGGCGGCGCTGATCGGGCAGGGTGGGCGCTGGCCGCTGGCGGCGGCCGCGCTCTATAGCCTGAGCGGTGCGCTGACGATGACAAGCTGGTGGAACTTCAGCACCCACATTTTTACCCAGTTTGCCCATCTGTTGCTGCTTGCCACACTGGTACTGGCATGGCCACAGCTTGTCGCCGGACAGATCCGCCGCCATACTGCCGTCGCAGCACTCCTCTTCCTCCAATCGCTCGTCTATCTCGGCCATTTCGGCTTCTGGATCAATATGTCGCTGCTGGGTGGCTTTGGCCTGCTGCTGCTCGCATGGCATGCACGGCGAGCCCGGCAATACCGTGGGCTCTTGGCAACCCTGCTGCTCAGTTTCACACTGGCCGAACTGATAGCGACAGGCCTGTTCTACAGTTCGTACCTGGCGCTCTTTACGGCACAGGCGCAGATTGCTGCCGATGGTGGATTAAGCGGCCTGGCGGCCCGCGAGCCGGTAGCGGCGACGCTGCTCTGGGAGACACTGTGGGATGCAGGGCTACGCATGCATTTCGGCTTCTTCCCGGTGCCGCTGGCGCTTGGCGGCATGCTGATCGCGGTGCTCCAGCTACGCCGATACCGCATCGAGCAGCGCCAGGTGCTGATCGGGATCCTGCTGGCGGGAACCATGCTGGTCGCCGGTATCTTTGCGCTCCTGCCGTTTGTGACCGGCGCAGCACTGACAACCCGCTGGCTGATGTTCGCCGCATGGGCGGTTGCGGTCGGCGCGGTCGCGAGCGGTGCCCGCATATGGCAGGCCGGGCAGGCCGGCCGGGTGCTGCTATTGGCGGCTGCCGCCTATGCGCTTGCGATCACCGCAGCCATGTGGCTGGCGGCATTGGCATGGCGGGTGCGGCCACCTGAGCCGTTTTAGCATACTGCAAAGCTGCGCTACGCACTACGCACCGGCGGATCGCCGGCCTGTAGTTCGAAGCGCGGAATATACGCATCAAACAGTGTGTCATCATGTGCAATAAAGCGGTAGCTCCCCTCCATGTATCCGCTACCTGACTTCAAAATACAGAAGCTCTGGTATTCGTGCACATCACCGGGAGCCAGGATCGGTTGCTCGCCAACGACTCCATCGCCAACAACCTCGTTATCTTCGCCGATTGAGTCGTGAATAAACCAGTGGCGACTCAGCAGTTGCACCGTACGGCGGCCGGCGTTCTCGATCCGAATGAAATAGGCAAACACATAGTGATCACGCTCGGGTTGGGAGTGATCAGGCAGATACATCGGCCGGACGGTCACACGGATCCCAATGGTCTCGCGGTAATAGAATGGTCGCTTCATGTTCACGCCTCAATCTACCGAGATCAGCGCCTTGCCACCGTAGCGCAGAAAGATCAGACCGGCCTCCATCCGATTACTCACCTTGAGCTTGCTGATCACATTGCTGACATGCTTCATCACTGTGTAGTAACTGATATCGAGACGCTCGGCAATCTCACGGTTGGTGCTCCCTTCGGAAACCAGATACAGGATCTCGAGCTCACGCGGCGTGAGATCCTGCAGGCGGGTTGGCCCACCACCGGATGCTGCCGGGCGCGCCGCACGCCGCATGACATCCGGCTCAAAGAGGATCTGCTGATCCAACAACCGCCGCACCGCCAGCCCATAGGAGGCTGGTGCCAGTTCCTTCGATAAACAGCCGGCCGCACCCGCCAGAAATGCCGCGCTCTGCAGGCTGCGCGCCTCGTGTTCGTAGGCAACCAGAACAACAACCTGTACATCCGGTTGCAGCGAGTGGATCATACGGGTGAATCCCAGGACCTCGGCCTTCGGCAAATAGCGATCCACAAGCACAATGTTCGGCTCGTGGTCGATCATATTATGCTCAAGCGCCTCACCGTCATCAACCTCGGCAACCACCTGATGCCCATGCTGCCTCAGATGTTGCGCAAGACCGCTGCGGAAAATGATCTGCTGATCGGCAAGAATGATCCGTGCTCGACGTATGGCCATAGTGTACCCTCTTTTTCCGGCTCCCGGTTGATTGCCGACCATTCTACTACTGTTTATCGTAGAACGTGCAGTATTTGTGGTTTCGTTGATTCGTTCGCCGTGAAAAGCCATCCTTCGCCGCTGCGTGGCTCAGGATGACAGGCCGGCTCGGGTGGCGCGGCGGAGGGGAACCACCACACGACTCGAACGCATGCAGACACCCTGACTCAGTCTTCGGGCTGATTGACCAACCCGGGCAGGCGTGGTATCCTGAACGCACTTGTTTGACTGTTGGAGCTACAGCATGCGTTGGGATCGCAGTACAATCACCTGGAGTGCTACCCGCGGCGGAATGCTGCGCGCAGGCCATAGGTGTACTGTGCCCTGCGACGAGCGATTGGTGTAAAAGGTTTCTCATCGAACGAACGTATTGAGTCGTGGGCCGGTAGGGCGACCCACGGCTTTTTTGTTTTACATGAGCATCGGGCACCTGTCGGCACGCCAAGGAGCAGACACATGATCATTGCAGACATCAACAACCTGGCGCGTATTCATGGCGGGCGCACCATCTTCAGTGGGTTGAGTTGGTCGATCCAGGATGACGAGAAGATCGGGCTGGTCGGCCCGAATGGGATCGGCAAATCGACCCTGCTGCGGACACTGGCAGGGCTTGAGGCGGCCGATGCCGGCACCGTGACACTGCGGCGCGATCTCCGGGTGGCGTATCTTGCTCAAGAATACGCCGGTGATCCACAGCGCAGCGTACGCGCCGAGCTATTGGCAGCGCGCGATGACATTGCGACACTCGAAGCACGGATCGCCGCACTTGAGCTGCAGCTTGGCGATCCGGCGGTGAGCGGCGACATGGAGGCGCTCAGCCGGGTACTCGGCGAACACGAGCGCCTGATTGCACAGCACGAAGCACTTGGCGGGGCACAGATCAGCGGCCGCGCCGAGGGGTTGCTCCGCGAACTACAGTTCCCGCCCGAACAGTGGGATCAGCCCATGGGTGTGCTGAGCGGCGGGCAGCGCAAACTGATCGGCCTGGCACGTTGCCTGCTAACCGAGCCGGATCTCTTATTACTCGATGAGCCGGATAACCACCTCGACATGGAACGCAAAGGGATGCTCGAACAGATCATCCGTGATTTTGCCGGCGCGGTCGTGATCATTTCGCATGATCGCTACCTGCTCGACGAAACCGTCGGCATGATTGCCGAAATCGAACCGGCACGCGAAACAGCCGCCCGCATGATCCGCTGGGAGGGCAACTATTCGGCATATGCAACGCAAAAAGAGCTGGCGCTCCTTAAACAGCAGCAGGATTACGTGGCACAGCAGAAAGAGATCACACAACTCGAAGCTGCAGTGGCACGCTTCAAGCTCTGGGCGAGCATTGTGATCAACGAGCGCCATATTCGCCAGGCGCGCAACAAGCAACGCCAGATCGATCGTATGGAGAAGGTCGAACGGCCAGTACTCGAACGGCGCAAGATGGCGCTCCAGTTTCGGCCACACCTGCGCGGCGGTGCCAAGGCGATCGAGCTGCGCCGGATCGATAAATCGTTTGGCGACCAGATCATCATGCTCGATGCTGTCGCTACGATCATGAACGGCGAGCGGATCGGTATTGTCGGCCCGAATGGCGCAGGCAAATCGGTGCTGCTGCGCATGATCATGGGCGACATGCCGCCCGATGGCGGTGAGATCTGGGTAGGCCCGAGCATCCAGATCGGCTACTATGCGCAGCAGCACGAAACGCTCGACATGCAGCAGACACCCATTGAGGCACTGCGGGCGTTACGGCCGATGTACGAAGGGGAAGCCGTGGCGCGTCTCGGGCGGTTCCTCATCCCCTATGCTGCATGTCACCAGCCGATCAGCCGGTTGAGCGGCGGCGAAAAAAGCCGGGGGCAACTCGCACGCCTGATGCTCGGTGGG
>CALLZL010000662.1 GCA_937859575.1 uncultured Chloroflexota bacterium | reverse complement strand
CCCTATCGGTGAAGACCCGCCGGTAGTAATAGGTGTGCGGATCAAGCACCCCACGGGTCATGAAACCGGGGAAGTGTGGGTTCGACCCCACCGGTTCCGGATCCGGCGTATCCCCCTTCGACCAGGCACTGCCCTGGCCTCGTGTATCCATGATGAGATGTGCGTAACCGGCGCTGCTCCAGAGCAACCAGTCGGTTGGAAAACCACGCCCACCACCATAGCCAAGGAATTCGACCACACATGCCAGCCGGCCCGAACGCTGGCGTGGCAGCATCCGCCAGCCCTTGATCGGCTGGCCGCCATAGCCGGCAAAGGTCACATCAAAACTCTCGATGGTCTGCAGGCCGGCATCAAACGGCTCAAAGCGTGCATCGAGCGAATACGATGCCGCTTCATCGAGAGTTGCCCGCCAGAATGCGTCGAAATCAGCCGGTTCCTCGCGGGTTGGGGTATAACGCTCGAGTTGTTCGAGCGGCATATCGAAGAGTGCCATTCCTGTCTTGCTCCTTTTCTGGTTGGTGCGCAGGATGATTATATACCAGCCTACCCATTCTTCCAGGTAGCCTGCTGGCCGAACTGCCGATGCAGTGCCGGCCGTCGCCTTCTATACTACGGCCATATCAGCGGTACATACCTGTACCGATAGAACCGTATCGAACAAGGAGCAGACCATGAGTACCCCGACCGCCGGCGACCAGCTACGCGCCCTGTCGAACCAGATGGCCGATGCCGTCGCACAGAGCCGTGGCGCTCTTGTACTGGTAAACGGCCGCCAGCGCCAGCCGGCCAGTGGTGTTGTCTATGCCGACGAAATCATCCTGACTGCCGATCACGTCCTTGAGCGTGATGATGATTTGAGTATTGAAACCGATGATGGGCGTACCCTGGCGGCACGACTCGTCGGGCGGGATCCTGTCAGCGATCTGGCAGTGTTGCGTGTCGATGGGCTTGGCCTTGCGGCCGCAACAACCAGCAGCGAGGCAGCACGTGTCGGTCAGATCATTCTGGCGATCGGGCGACCTTCCTCAAGCGGCCCGATGGCCAGCCTGGGGGTTGTGAGCGCCGTTGGCGGGCCGATACGCACCCCACGCGGTATGGTCGAGCAAGTGATCCAAACCGATGCCACACCATACCCCGGCTTTTCGGGCGGGCCGCTGATCGACGCAACCGGCGCGGTAGTCGGGCTGCTGACCACCGGGCTGATCGGCGGGGTCGCGCTGGCACTGCCGGTCGCCTTCGCCTGGCGCACCGCCGAAGCACTGGCGCGGCAGGGGCATGTCAAGCGTGGCTTCCTCGGTATCAGCAGCCAGCCGGTCAATATCCCACCGGCGCAGCGTGGCGGGCGCGATCAAGAACACGGCCTGCTGATTGTGCGGGTCGAGAATGACACCCCGGCAGCACGAGCCGGGCTGCTCGTCGGCGATATTCTCGTGAGCCTCGATGGCCAGCGGATCGGCGATACCGACGACCTGCAAGCACTGTTGAGCGGCGAACGAGTTGGTAAAGCGGTGCCCGTCGAAGTCGTGCGCGGTGGTGAGATCCGCAGCTTCACAATCACTATCGGCCAGCGTTAATTTGCCAGATACGCAAAAAAGGTAGAAGATCATGCAATCTATTGCGACAACTCTCGCTCCACTGGTCGAAAAGGTGCGACCGAGTGTCGTGCAGGTACGAAGCGGCCGGCGTGGCCAGGGAACCGGTGTGATCTGGCGGCGCGATGGCGCAATACTGACAAACGACCATGTTGTCGCCGGGGCGCAGGGGAAGCTTCGCATACTGCTTGACGATGGGCGACATTTCGATGCCGAAGTTGCGGCACGCAACCCGCAGCACGATCTGGCACTCCTGCGAATCAGCGCCGACGATCTGCCGGCAGCAACTATTGGCGACTCGACCCAACTACGAATCGGTGAACTCGTCTTTGCACTCGGCCATCCGTGGGGTCAGCCATGGGTTGTGACGGCCGGGATCGTCAGCGGGTTGGGCGAGGCACATGGGCGCGACGGAGCGCCACCCGTACCAATCATCCGCTCGGATGTCCGCCTGCGACCGGGTAACTCGGGCGGCCCACTACTCGACGCCGCCGGTGCCGTAGTCGGGATCAACGCCATGGTTTTCGGCGGCGATCTCTCGGTTGCCATTCCGGCACATCTGGCGAACAGTTGGCTGGGCGAGATCCCGGCACCACGCAGTATACTGGGGGTGAGTGTACACCAGGCACCACTCCCGGCTGATCTGCAACGCGGTGCGTGGGCCGGCCGGGGATCCGGGTTACTCATTATCGCAGTACAGGCCGGTGGAACCGCCGAGCGGAGCGGATTGCTCGTCGGCGATCTATTGCTCGATATTGCCGGGCATTCGATCGAAACCACCGCTGAACTGCAAGCCACACTCGATCAGCGAGCCGGCCAGGCCACACGCCTCTATGTTGCTCGCGGTGAGGCGGTAGTCGCCATTGATCTGCAGGAGTAGATGGTACAGATTGTAATCATTGCCCAGACGCCTGCCATGCGGGCCGGCCTGCGTGCACTGCTCGTGAGCGATCAGATCGCGATCGGTGGCGAAGGGCCGGCCCTGAATGCTGTGGCCGAAATCAACCCGGTCGATGTGGTAGTTGTGGCGGGGAGAGAGCTGCTTCACGCCGGCCGACCCTTCCCCACCGGCGAAGCCCGCTTCGGCCTGGTGCTGCTCGATGATGATCCACAGGCACCGGCGATCATACGGCAGCTACCCGTGCATGGCTGGGCTGTACTACCGCACGACAGCAGTGCAGCCGAGTTGCAGGCGGCGGTACTGGCGGCCGCACAGGGGATGATCGCACTTCCGGCCGCCCTTGCCGAGCGCATGCTGCTACCTGCCGCACCGGCCGGAATGGGCAGCACCGGCAGCGAAACACTAACGACCCGCGAGCGTGAGGTTCTGAGCCTCGTGGCACGCGGGCTTTCGAACAAACTGATCGCCCGCGAACTCAATATCAGCGAACATACCGTCAAATTCCATATCTCGGCAATCTTCGCCAAACTCGGCGCCGTCAGCCGTACCGACGCTATCAGCCGTGGTGCCCGCGAAGGCCTGATCACGCTCTAGAGCAGGCACTACAGCCCCGCAAAACACCCCATACAACCGACAACCCCGACCACAAATATCGAATTGACGATCAGGCATAGCACACCGTACAATAGCCGCATGAACCCGATCCGTCGTGTGATGTTCTGCGTATGTTGCATCAGCGGATTGTTGCTGGCACATACAGCGGCAACACCGGTCGGTGCGACATGTTCATGCCCGCCACGCCCGGCACCATATGCTGCCGTTGCCGATTCACATCTGGTCTTTGCCGGCCGGGTCACGCAGATCTCGCAGCCGCTGCCGCAACTGCGCCTGCAACGCATGCCGCCATACCTCAGCTTCGATATACCACCGCACGCACCGCTGCGTGTCAGATTCGAAGTAACGGAACAGTGGCGTGGCCGTGTGCCGGCAATCATCGAGATCACAACGGCACGCTTCTATAGCTCGTGCGGAGTTCCCTTCCAGATCAATGCCGAATATCTGGTCTATGGCTACTATAATGGAGCCGGCGATCTGATGACTCATCGCTGCTCGCGGACGAGTGAACTTGCACTGGCCGCAGAGGATCGGTTACTGCTCGGCCGTGGGGCTCCACCACTGCAGAGCCGCGAACCTGCGACTCTCTTGATCTGGTTGGTCGTATCGGCCATCACAGGTATAACCCTGATCATCGCAGCCTGGCGGAGGTTTCGATCTGTTTCATGATATTCGCAACTAACAGGGAGGGGTAAGTGACTACAACTGAACGCTCACGCCAGGAGATCGTCGATCTCTCGCGTGCCACCACACTGTATGAATGGACGGCGCAAAAAGCGATGAATCCGCTGGTTGTCGACCGTGCCAAGGGGATCTATCTCTGGGATGCCGACGGCAAGCGCTATATGGATTTCAATTCTCAGTTGATGTGTGTCAATATCGGCCATGGCGACGAACGGGTTATCAAGGCGATCACGGCACAACTCGAACAGGTGGCATATGTTGCACCAACCGCCGCCACAACCGCAGCGCGTGCCGATCTCGGTCTGCTCTTGAAAGAGATCACCCCCGGTGATCTGTCGAAGTCCTTCTTTACCAATGGTGGTGCCGAGGCCAACGAGAATGCCATCAAAATCGCCCGCTGGTATACCGGC
>CALLZL010000661.1 GCA_937859575.1 uncultured Chloroflexota bacterium | reverse complement strand
CAATCCGCCGCTCATCCGGTTCGAACAACTGCCAGGCCCGTGCCGTTCGATGCCCCGGCCGATGCACAATCCCACGCTGATCCACACTCATCTCGGTCAGGAACTGAGCATGAGCCGGATCAAAATCATCACCCCGATAGGCAACAAACCCCAGCTTCTCCGACCAGGGTCGCATTCCGATCAGGGTGTGCGTTCCTGCACCACCGAGCGTGTTCATAAACGACCGGCCATCGGCGAGCACAATGTCGTCGACGATGATATTCGAAATAGTAATAAACTCCGGTGCACTCACCTTAGACTCCCCTGGTTTCAACAAGCTGCGCCGCCGGTCGTTGGGTCGCCCATGCCAGCACGATCACGCCGAGCGTTCCGGCAACTACACATGCCCACCAGACCGAAACGATGCCAGCCTGATCATAGATCACACCGGCCGCCAGCAGGCCGATTGCCGAGCCTAATCCATGCAACGCCGCCTGATAGAGCGTCTGCCCGGTTGCCCGCCACTGCGCCCCGAGTTGCTGATCGATCAGCAGCACACCGGCCACCAGCAATGACAACATGCCGATACTGTGCAACACCTGTGTCGGCAGCACCAGGATCGGATCAACAATCACGGTATACAACATCCAGCGCGGTACCATAAGCGCAATACCGCTCAGAAAGATTGGCCGCAAGCCCCAGCGCCGGATCAGTGGTGCCGCCAGACCCATCAAACCGGCTTCGAGCAGACCGGCAATCGCAAAGGCCAGGCCGCTAACCCATCCCGGCGCATTGATGTCGTCAAGATAGATGATCTGGTACGAATTGACGATTCCAAGTGTGGCACCGATCAGCGCTACACCGGCCAGCCAGGGCAAAATCGTGGGATTCGCACCCAACACGGCAACCCCATCGGCCCACGACATGCGTGCCGTACTGTGGCCGGCCGGTAGTGTAAGCGCCACCAGCCCCATCACAACGGTCGTGACGATATACAGATACAGCAGCAGGCGCAGGTCGCCACCAATAATAAACGCACCGGTCGCCATCGACGCCACCGCAAACCCGACTGACCCCCACAACCGTAGCCGGCCGTAGTCGTTGCGCCGGTTCTGCCCCATCAGATACTCAAGCGCTAATGCATCCGAAAGCGGGCCGATCGGGCTGCGCAGGATCGCCAGCCCGATCGTACATCCAAGTAACCAGCCATACTCATCACTCAGGCCAAACAGTAACGAGACCAGCCCAAGGGCGAAACAGGTTATTGCCAGAATACCGCGCCGGATCTGGTAGAGATCACTGATGAACCCCCATAACGGTTGAGTTAGGAAACTCGCCAGCGGGAAAACCGCCAGCAAGATCCCAATCTGCGTACCACTCAGGCCAATATCCTTTAGATAGAGCGCCAGGTAGGTGTAGAAACTCCCGACCCCGGTGTAGAACAACGCAAAGATCAGGCCAAAGCGCGCAGCAACCGTCATAGACCCTCGATCACCTGGCTGGTTTTGATCGTATTGCCGCCATCTTCGTACACCCCGTTGAAGCGGCGGAACGGCGGCTCGCCGATGGCCAGCGAGAGATAGGCCGAATATAGCTCACCGGCGACGGCATACACCATCGGGCTGAAGATCTCGGGCACATCACCAACCACCGGCAAGACAACATCGGCACCACCGGCGATTGCCGTGTCGCCCTGCGGCACCACCGCGACGATCGTGCGACCGATCCGACGCATCGGCTCGATCAGTTCGGCTGCCCGGCCATGGCCGCGCCCACCCGGCGAAATCAGGAACGTCGGAGTGGCCGGATCTTCATTGACGAAATACTGCAGGTGTGCCCACTCCTCGGTGTCCTGGCCTGCAGCGTGGCGGCCGGCAGCCTCCATCAGCTTGGCCGCCGAGAAGAGCGCCGTGGCATAGTTCGGGCCGTCGGCGACAAATACAAAGTTGTGGTACTCCGCGCAGGCTTCGGCCAGCTTGCGCACGGGCTCACGGATCGCCGCAGTGGTCGCCTCGATCGAGTCGG
>CALLZL010000660.1 GCA_937859575.1 uncultured Chloroflexota bacterium | reverse complement strand
ACTCCCTCGGGCAACAGGTCGAGGCTGATATGCCGGCCGCCGCCGTCGGTGGCGTAGGCGACGACGCCAAGCAGGCAGTTCTGTTCCTGCCGCACGAAGAGCGCACCGGCCGCAAGATCATATCCGTCGTACAGCAGGCGCACCCGGCAGTATGCTGGAGCGGCATGATCGCCCCAGAAGGCGATGATATTGCGCCGCTGGTTCCAGGTATCCTGGTGATTGATCGATCCGAGCGCGAACTCCGGTGCCAGGTAGGTGGTCGCAATGAGCGGCAGCTGCTCACGCTTCAACACCGTCTGCACGACGGTGCGCGGCGTGGCGAGGGTCGTCAGCAGCGGCTCAAGGTCGGCGGGGCAGCGTGCGTCCATGCCGGCGAGCGCCGGGTCGCCGGGCACCTCGCCAAGGCCAAAATCGACGCGTGCGCTCGTCCAGCGTTCGATGAAGCGCAGATGCTCCGTTTCGAGGAAGACCGCGTAGTTGCGCGGGTGCGGCCCGACCCACTGGCGGGTCGGCGGGTGGAAATGCTGCGCTACGATTTCCCAGGCGATACGGTAGAGCTCGGCGACGATCGCGGCGGCTTCGGCGTCGCGCAACTGGTGGCGGAAGGTCGCCAGGTCGCGCAATGCGACCATTGTATAGGTCGGGCTGTTGTACTCGGTGAACCCTTCCTGCTCGCGGGTGTAGGCGATCAACTCGCGCAGGCGCTCGATCCCGCGCGCGATGATCGCCTGATCGCCGAGCGCCTCGCCGCCGATTAGGGTCACGTAGCTGCTCATCACCGCGATATTCGTATAGCCTGGGCGCACATTACGGATGCGGATCGCCTCGATCGCGCGGCGCAGCGACTCCTCGATCGCGGCGACGAGGTCAGACGGCAGGCGCTCGCGGTGGTACAGGAGGATGTGGATCATCAACTTGCCGAGAAAATCGGCCCAGTTGCGGTCGACATACGGCCCCTTGCCGAGCGGCTCCTCCATCAGGTGCGGCCAGACGCCATAGTGCGGGTGCGCCGGGTCGGCCTCCTGGATTCCGATGATGCGGCGGATGATCGCCTGCGCCCGCTCAAGCCACGTATCGTCGTAGGTGTCGAGCAGATCGACGGCATACCCGAGCGATGGAAAGGTCGGGTGGGCGTAGGTGTTGCGCGCATACCAGTTGTAGTTGTACTCGGCGCCGAAGTAACGCCTGAGGAGGTGCTCGGCAGGATCGTACTCGGCGTGGCGACTCTCGAGCGCCTGCAAGCGGCGCTGCTGCTCGGCGGGCGGAATATGCATTGTGTGCTCCATCGGGTTGCCGCTTAGCCGCCGCCCGGCGAGTACTGGCCCGTAACCGAAATGCCGCTGGGTGGCAGCCGTGTATGTGCGCTGGCTTTTTGTTGATCGAAAGGCAGTATTGATGGTGATCGGAAACAGGTTGGGTATACTTTGCGCTTCCTTATACGGTAGCAATACGGCTTTCCGGCATGGAACCAACCACATGTCCGTTCACGCTATTCCTGGGTTTTTGCAGGTGCTCGTGCCGATAGCGTCTGTTGCGTTGGCACCACCACCTGCATTGTGCGCGCTTTCTCACGATAGAACGCAATCCGTTCCTCGGGAGTCGCGTTCTGTAAGCTGTGTGCGTGTTGCTCACGTATGCGACGAGTCATCTCGATCGCATTAATGATGGTGTGCTGTTGATATGTATCAGCGAGTTGCAACGCTTCGGGCGATACACCAATGATGCCTGGAGCATACGCCAGTATTTCCGCAAACAGGTGCTGCACACTGGTTGGCGCATCGGCAATTTCCGCAGCAACGACATCAGAAATAACAGGCATCAGTCGTCCATCAAGGCGCGTGACCACGGTGCAAATTCTACGTCGAAACAACCACCAAAAACGGAGGTGTCAATGTAGATCTGTTGAACTTTCATGGAGCGCATGATACATGGTTACGCACAGGTTGCCAAGAGTTGGTCACCGTAAACAAAGAGATTCACTGAGCTAGTTGAGCGTGTGATAAAGCTGCCACCCAACATGACAGTCGGTGCCGATCGCCTGCCGATCTTCGTTTTGAGGAAGTGTGTGCGCTGGCCGAGTGCTATGGATTTACTTTTGCCCGGCAGACGGGAAACTGCTGGTGCGCATGCCCAGGAGTCTGCATCAGGCGTTGGCGCAACATGCCGAGGTGGAAGGAGTTTCGTTGAATTTGCTGGTCGTGACGTTACTCGGGCGCGGCCTCGGGCAGCGCACCAGCGTGATCGGGCAGGATTCGACGCTTGCGCCCTGAATGCAACTGTGTGCATTCGTCAATCTGGGCAACGTTCAACCCTTCGGCAAGCTCAGTGCAGGCATTCAATCTTCAATCTTCCCCGCCCGCTCCAAATTCAGCGCCAGCAGCCGCGCCAGGATCTCGTCGTCGCGCAGATCCGCCGGCCAGCCATAGGCCGCGAAGACGGCGGCGTCGAGCGCGGCGTGGGCATTGGCAAGCCAGGCCGGCCGCGCATTATAGAGGTTCGTCAGTGTACGCTTCTTCAGCTCTTCGGCGCTCGCATCAGGCGGGTTGAGCCACGCATCGCGCAACGCGACGAGCCGCCGCGCAGCCGCAGCGATCGCCTCGACGCGCGGATCGCCCTGTGGCTCGCGCCCTGGCGGCCATGGGAAGGGGTAGGTTTCGAAGGTTCGCGAGGAGTTGTATCGTGGATCGTTTCCTACGCCCATGTAGTTCCCGACACGCAGCGACCAGAGTTCGTGCAATCGAGCATGCAACACACCGAAGAAGTAATCATCTTCACGAGCGATGACGTGGCAAGTATGATCGGGAATGGTGTCCGTGCTCATCCAGACAAAGATGCGGTGCTTAGCGACTTCGGGTGTCACAATGCAACGAGACTTTCCCGCGATAGCGGCTCTAAGGGCAGGGCGAGAACGACCGTGTAACCACCATTTCACATGCATCCGGGTATCGCGCACTGTGTCGCGAATCGGCTTGACGACTTGCCGCACATACTCAAAAGGTGCCTCATAAAGCGCTGCCTCTTCCTCAGACATCTCGACAAAGTCAATTACGAAGCCGCCACGAGGCCGGCCAGTGATGTCTTGACCTCCAAGTCGTGGTTTGACAACATCGTTGTTTGGTCGTCCGTTTGGATTCAGCGGAGCCGTTAGTAACTTCACCGCTATATCGACATCAATGTCAAACGGGCCGCCTTTCATCATGCCCAGGAAGCAGAGATTCGCATTTTCAGGTAACTGCTTTGCTGAAGCTGTATCAGCCTGGCTCGTCAGATCCGCATTGATCGCCGGGACTACCTGCCCATCTAGCGCACGCTGCTGCTCGCTGCCGTTATCAAAGCCGACCATCGAGACGCGCACCGCCGCGCCGTCCTGCACCCAATCACGAGCCCCTCATGCCCTGAGGACGTGACCAGTCTGCTTGGACCG
>CALLZL010000659.1 GCA_937859575.1 uncultured Chloroflexota bacterium | reverse complement strand
TCGGCTTGGAGTGCAAGGCGGCGCCGTCCCCGCGAAGGCTGCTCCGGCGAGCATGCCCGCTCGATCAGTTCAACCGTGGTTGTACCGGCATCCAGGAAGATAATATTCTTGCCGGCAAACCCGCCAAGGTAGGCCATACCAAGGACATCCGAATAGAATGCGCGCATCTGCTCGAAGTTGGGTGTGCGTAACGCAATGTGATGAGTGCCGATAATGCGCATGGTTGCGCTCCTTTCTGCTTCACCTGCACGAACACCAGCGCCGGCAGGCTGCGGGAAAGGACGGTAGCACGCCGACGTGTAGTTGTCAAGGAGTGGTATGACACACGATATTCTCGATGATATTCTGGCGCAGCCGGCAATGCTGCATGCCGCAGCGGCAAAACATCTTGCACCTGCAAGCGAGATTCATGCGGCGGCGGCGCTGATTCGCACCCGGCAACCACGACGAATCATTCTGAGTGGCATGGGCAGTTCACACTTTTCAGCGTATCCGGCCTTTTTACAGATGCTGGCCGGCGGCCTGCCGGTCAGCTGGGTCGAACTGGCCGAACTGCTCCACTATGGCGGCAAGTTTGGTGCCGATACGATGCTGATCATTATTTCCCAATCGGGCGAGACGATCGAAGCACGCCGCCTGCTGACCGAGCGAGCCATCGAGGGGCCGGTCATCGCGATCAGCAATGCCACCCAGAGCACCCTGGCGCGTCATGCCGATGTGCTGGTTCCAACCCATGCCGGGCCCGAACTGAGCGTGGCGACTCGTACCTATACCGCATCGCTGCTGGCGCTGCTGCTGCTGGCCGAACTGGCAAACGGCACCGATGCCGACACAGCGGCCCGCGAAATCGCCGATACACTGGTGGCTGTCGAACGGGTGACGGCAGCGGCACCGGCACAGATCGCCGCACTGCCGCCGCACTGGTTCGATGCCGGGCCACTAATGCTGGTCGGGCGCGGCCCATCACTGGCAACGGCGCTCTCGGGGGCATTGCTGCTGAAAGAGACCGCCAAGTTGCCGGCTGAAGGCATGAGTGGGGCGCAGTTCCGCCATGGCCCGCTGGAGATCGCCGGGCCGGGGCAGCGTACGATTATCTGCGCCGCACCCGGGGCGACACTGGCATTCGATCGTATCATGGCGGCCGAACTGCGCCGGTATGGCGGCCATACGCTGTTGCTCGGCCCACTTGATCCCGAAGACGACGGCGACATGATTATTGTGCCGCCGATTGCCGCTATGCCGCTGGCGGCCATTGTACCGCTGCAGCTCCTTGCCCGCGAGATCGCCGTACGGTTCGGCATCGCGCCCGGTTCGTTCCGCTATATCGGCAAGGTTACCAGTACCGAATGATCTGCCTGCACGAGTGGGGTTGGGGCCACAGGCCCCGTGTCGCTAGCGGTTGACTGTGTCGACCAGCATTAGGAGGAGAGCATGCCCAAGCAATTGATTGCCCCCGAAGGCGGCCCGCGCCCGGGTGGGGCTTATTCGCCCGGCCTGCGCGCCGGCGATTATATCTTCGTCGCCGGGCAGGGGCCCAACGATCCGGCCACCGGCAAGCTGGCCGGCGATACTATCGAAGCTCAGACACGCCAGGTTTGCGAGAACATCAAGACGATCCTCGAGGCGGGTGGCGCAAGCATGGCCGATGTGGTCAAGGCAACGGTGCATCTCCGCGATCTGAGCCTGTTCAGTCGCTATAATGCGGTGTATGCCGAATACTTCCCCGAGCCGCGACCGGTACGAACAACCGTCGGCAGCCAGTTGCTCGGCGACATGCTGATCGAAATCGATGTGATCGCCTATGTTGGCGACAGGTAAGGTCATGAGTGAGCCATTACGCTTCCCCGAGGGTTTCCTGTGGGGAAGCGCCACCGCAGCCCACCAGGTCGAGGGTGGCAACGAGAATAATCAATGGTGGGCATGGGAGCAGCAGCCAGGGCGGATCTGGCACGATGACCGTTCGGGTATGGCATGCGACTGGTGGCGCAATGCCGAGCGTGATCTGGCAACTGCCGCCGACCTGGGCCAGAATGCTCATCGCCTTTCGCTTGAATGGAGCCGGATCGAACCGCACGACGGCGAGTTTGATCCGGCAGCGATTGAACGCTATCGTCGCATCCTCAGCTTCATGCGCGAACGTGGCATTCGCCCGCTTGTAACACTGCATCATTTCACCCATCCGCTCTGGTTCGATGCACGCGGCGGCTGGTTCCACCCTGATGCGGTGCGTCGATTTGATCATTATGTCGCTTATACTGTCGGTGCGCTTTCGGATCTCTGCGACATGTGGTGTACCATCAACGAACCGACGGTGTATGCCATGCAGGGGTATCTGTTGGGTGAGTGGCCGCCAGGGGCACGCAACCCATTGCAGGCGTTCCGTGTGATGGCAACCCTGCTGCAGGCGCATGCGGCGGCGGCAGCCACGATCCATCGCATCGATCCGGCGCTGCGCGTCGGGCTGGCGCATCATCTGCGGATCATGGATCCGGTGAATCCACGCAGCGCCGATGTCGGCGTGGCTGCCGCATATGATGCGATCTTCAACAGCATTGTATTGCGCGCCCTCGCAAGTGGCCGGCTCTTGCCGCCGCTTGGAGTCGGGCAGCTGGTCAGCGGGTTGCGAGGATCGTGTGATTTCTTCGGCCTCAACTACTACACCCGCGACCATGTGGCCTTCGACCGGGGTGGGGAGGGGGTGTTGTTTGCCCGCCGCTTTACCCCCGAGAACCTGCCCCGCAGTGATGCCACCCATACGGGCCTGCCATATGGCGAGATCTACCCCCAGGGGCTCTATCGATCGCTGAAGCGGGTGGCACGCTACGGGTTGCCGATCCTGATCACCGAGATCGGTGTGCCCGACGACGACGACGACCAGCGCCCGGCATTTATGCTGAGCCATCTTGCAGCCGTACATCGCGCCATCCGCGACGGCATTGATGTCCGTGGCGTCTTCTGGTGGTCACTGATCGACAACTTCGAGTGGTCGGAAGGGTGGGGGTTGCGCTTCGGCCTGATTGCGCTCGACCATGTCAGCGGCGAACGGCGCGTACGACGTTCGGGGGCGCTGTATGCCGCAATTGCCCGCGCCAATGCATTACCGGCCGATAGCCGTTAGCAGGAAGCAGACAGCCCAACCGGCAGAAAGATCAACCCATGAACCACCAGCATCTGCTGCAGAGTGTCGCGCAATCATTGGCTACCAGCCTGGCAACCTACCAGGCGTTGCCGGCACAGGCGGCTGAACTGGCGACGATCGGCCGGCTGCTGATCGATACCTTGCAGGGCGGCGGCAAGTTGCTGTTGTTTGGTAATGGCGGCAGTGCTGCCGATGCCCAACATGTGGCTTGTGAATTCGTGGTGCGGTTTCGGCGTGAACGGCGCGGCCTGCCGGCGATTGCGCTCACCACCGACAGCTCGATACTGACAGCAATCGGCAATGATTATGCCTTTGAGCAACTCTTCGCCCGCCAGATCGAAGCGCTCGGCCGGCCAGGCGACCTGGCAATCGGTATCTCGACCAGCGGCAATTCACCGGATGTGCTGGCCGGGATCCGGGCCGCACAGACAGCCGGGATCACGACGCTCGGCTTCAGTGGGCGCAGCGGCGGCGAACTCCGCCGCCTTGCCGATCACTGCTACTGCGCCCCTGCCGATACGACCGCCAATATCCAGGAAGCACATCTGGCCGCCTGGCATGCACTCTGTGAACTGGTTGATATGGTATACTACGCATCTGTACCAGCCGAATAGATTATCAGCACTATGTTCAATAAAATCCTGATCGCCAACCGTGGCGAAATCGCCGTGCGGGTCGTGCGGGCCTGCCACGAACTGGGTATTCGTGCGGTTGTGGCCTACAGCGAGGCCGACCGTCTGTCGTTGGCCGTACGGCTTGCCGATGAAGCCGTGTGTGTCGGGCCGGCCGCATCATCACGGTCGTACCTGAATCCTTCGGCGCTCGTCAGTGCCGCCCTGATTACCGGATGCGACGCCATTCACCCCGGCTATGGTTTCCTCTCTGAGAACCCTTATTTCGCAGAAATCTGTGCCGATTGTCAGGTGACATTCATCGGGCCGGGCGCACGCGCCATCCGGCTCATGGGTGATAAAGCGATTGGTCGCGATACCATGCGCGCCGCCGGCGTGCCGACGGTACCTGGCTCGGATGGTGAGCTGCGCGGAGTGGAGGAAGCGATCGAGATTGCCCGCGCAATCGGCTACCCGGTGCTGCTCAAACCCAGTGCCGGCGGCGGTGGCCGCGGTATGCGCGTCGCCGAAAACGAGAACGATCTGGTGCGCGCCTTTGCCACAGCGCGGGCCGAAGCCGAAGCGGCCTTCGGCAATGGCGCACTGCTCATGGAGAAATACCTCGCCCAGGTGCGCCATGTCGAGATCCAGGTGCTTGCCGACAGCTACGGCCATGCCATTCACCTTGGCGAGCGCGACTGCTCGGCACAACGTCGCCATCAGAAGATCCTTGAAGAATCACCGTCTCCGGTGATGACGGCCGCGCTGCGTGAGCGCATGGGCGATGCCGCATTGGCCGGTGTGCGGGCGATCGGCTATGTCAATGCCGGCACCATGGAGTTTCTGCTTGACGAGCAGGGGCAGTTCTACTTCATCGAGATGAATACCCGCATTCAGGTCGAACACCCCGTCACCGAAATGGTAACCGGGATCGATCTCGTCAAGTGGCAGTTACGTATCGCGGCCGGCGAGCCGCTCACCGTGCAGCAGAGTGATGTGGTTCTGCGGGGTCATGCGATCGAATGTCGTGTCAATGCCGAAGATCCGGATCACGACTTTCTGCCTTCGACAGGCGAGATCGAACATTACCTGCCGCCAGGCGGGCCGGGGGTTCGGGTAGATTCACATCTGTATGCCGAATATACGCCGCCGGGCAATTATGATTCGCTGCTCGCCAAGGTGATCGCCTGGGGCAGCGATCGTGAAGAGGCGATCGACCGCATGCGGCGCGCCTTGCACGAATGCGTCATCACCGGGCTGAAGACGACGATTCCATTCCATCTTGCACTGCTCGACGATCCAACCTTCCGCGAGGGAAATATCTCGACCCGCTATGTGGCCGAACTGGTTCACCGCATCAAGAGTCGCCCGCTGGAGTAGATCAATACCTATGGGAATGGAACAGTACTACCGGCTGCAGCTATGCAGCCGGTAGTATGTTGTTCCATCCAAAACGAACGATCATCCGTATAGTACACGTTTCGCCCGTCTGGATTATAAAGGATCGCTGCATGACCAAGATGATCGCCCCTGATGTTGCATGGCCACACTTGATGGCACAGGCGCGGAGTGTTGTTCCAGAAGCATTTGACTCGAGCGGCCATGTTCTCAACCTGATTGCCGGGGAATGGGGGCATCCAGGCCACGGTAAGCACTTCCTGTCGCCGGTCGACGGCACCGAGTTGGGGCTCTACCCGATGATCGATCTCGATACTGCACTGCGCGCCGTATCGTATGCCGCCGGCGAATTTCACGAGTGGTCGAAGGTGGATCTCGATGAACGCCGCCGGCGCGTCAGCATCTGCCTCGACGGTCTGCGCGAACATCGTGATCTGATCGCCCGGCTGCTGATCTGGGAGATCGGCAAACCGTATGCCCAGGCATGTGTCGATGTCGATCGCTGTATCAGCGGTGTGGAATGGTATGTTGAGCAGCTTCCAACTATGATGCACGGGCGCACCCCACTCGGGCTGATCTCGAATATCGCCTCGTGGAACTACCCGCTCTCGGTGCTGGTGCATGCCCTGCTGGTGCAGGTATTGGCCGGCAACCCGGTGATCGCCAAGACACCCAGCGACGGTGGGTTATTTGCGCTGACAGTCTCGATGGCGATTGCACGGCGTGCCGGCCTGCCGGTGTCGCTGGTGAGCGGATCGGGTGGGCAACTCAGCGAAGCGCTGGTGCGCAACCCGGATGTAGCATGCCTGGCATTCGTTGGCGGCAAAACCAACGGCCGTGATATTGCATCAAGCCTGTATGATCGTAACAAGCGCTATATGCTCGAAATGGAAGGGGTCAACGCCTACGGCATCTGGCAGTTTAGCGAGTGGGATGTCCTGGCGAAACAGCTCAAGCGGGGCTTCGATTACGGCAAGCAGCGGTGTACTGCATATGCGCGTTTTGTTGTGCAGCGCCAGCTCTTTCCACAGTTCATCGAAATGTACATCCCGGTGCTCAAATCGATCCAGTTCGGCAACCCGACCCTTGTCGATGCACCGGGCGATCCACTGCCGACATACGATTTCGGCCCAATGATCAACAGCCGCAAAGTCGAAGAGCTGCGTGTGATGTATAGCGAAGCGCTCGGCAACGGTGCAGTGAGCCTGTATGAAGGGCAATTCGATGAATCGCACTTCTTGCCCAACCAGGATATCTCGGCCTACTTTCCGCCGGCATCACTCTTCAATCTGCCGCGCAACTGCCGCTTGCATCACAACGAACCGTTCGGCCCGATCGATAGTATTGTCGTCGTTGATCGCGTCGAAGAGCTGATCAGCGAGATGAACATCTCGAATGGATCACTCGTTGCATCGATTGCCAGCGACAACAAGCGGTTGGCACAGCAGATCGCCGGTGAGATCCGCGCCTTCAAGATCGGGGTCAACCAGATTCGTTCACGTGGCGATCGCGACGAAGTATTCGGCGGCATCGGCCAGTCGTGGCGCGGCTGCTTCGTCGGCGGACGCTACCTGGTCGAGTCGGTGACGATCGGGGCACCGGGCGAGCGGCTGGCGGGCAACTTCCCCGACTATACATTGCTGCCCGAAGAGCGCTAACCACGGTTCGGCAAATACACGGTATCATAGTGGGCGTCGGAACCTGCACAAGCGTCTGGTTCCAACGCCCACTCTGTTGTCGCGGAAAGGAGCATGTATCTTGGCAGGATTTACGGCACTGGTGCTCGATAAAACGGCTGATGGTTCGATAACGGCAGCATTTCGTGATCTGACGGACGCCGATCTGCCGGCGGGTGATGTGCTGGTGTCGGTACACTATTCGAGCCTGAATTACAAGGATGGGCTGAATGTCACCGGTACCGGCAAGATTGCCCGTTCATTCCCAATGGTACCGGGGATCGACCTTGCCGGCGAGGTGGTTGAGTCGCAGTCGCCACGCTTCAGGCCGGGCGATCAGGTGCTGCTCACCGGCTACGGCATCGGCGAACGCCACTGGGGCGGGTTCGCCCAGCGCGCGCGCGTTGCGGCCGACTGGCTGGTACCGCTGCCGGCCGGCATGAGCCTTGTGCACAGCATGGCGATGGGCACCGCCGGCTTCACCGCGATGCTGGCGGTCATGGCCATCGAACAGGCCGGGGTGGTGCCTGCCGGCCGCGAAGAACTCGTCAGCGGCGCCACTGGTGGGGTGGGAAGTATTGCGGTTGCCCTGCTGGCACATCGCGGGTATCGTGTCGTGGCGGCCAGTGGCCGCACCGAACAGAGCGCCTATCTGCGCGCACTTGGCGCAGCCGATGTGATCGACCGCAACGTACTGGCGGCGCCCGGCCGGCCACTCGAATCCGAATGCTGGGGAGGCGCCATCGATACGGTCGGCGGCGATACACTGGCCGGCATCCTGCGCTCGACATCCGCCGGCGGAGCAGTGGCGGCATGCGGCAATGCAGGCGGGCATACACTCAATACCACCGTCTTTCCCTTCATTCTGCGCGGTGTCCAGTTGATCGGAATCGATTCGGTCATGTGCCCGATGGAACGACGCATAGCGGCCTGGGCGCGCCTGGCCGGCGATCTGCGCCCCGATGTGCTCGAAAGCATTACCCAAGTCATCGGGCTTTCCGAAGCGCCTCAGGCCTGTGCCGATCTGCTCGCCGGGCATGTACGAGGCAGGATCGTAATCGATGCCGGCCGCTGACGGATGGTTGCCTGCAGCATATACCCGAGCAATGGTATAATATCGGTATATTTTCTAGCATGGCAACAGCATCCATGATGAACATATGCCCCCAGCGAGCGTAGCGATCATGAGCCTGGTCAGCATCCGTGAAGCGCCATGTGATGCAGCCGATCTGGTGCGCGCCGGTTTGACATGCTCTGCATTCGGCGACGCGGTCGTGGTTGTCGATTCGCAGGGGTGTATCTGTTTTGCCAGCCCACAGGCCGAGCGCCTGTTGCATCTGACACAGCACGACATGCTCGGCATGCCTATCGAACTGGCAATGCCGTTGATCGACGCCGAGACGCGACAGGCGCTTGAGCACCCGGTGTATCGCCGGCTGCGTGGTGATGAGGGTAGCGGTTTCGAGCGGCCGGTGCGTTTGCGGGCCGGCGAGCGCGAATTGAGCCTGACAACCGCCCCTGTGGTGAGCACTGCGACTGATCCCAACCAGCCGATCTGCGGCATCATCATCACGATTCGCACCGCCGAGCGGGCGTTGCTGGCCCACGAACAGCTGCAGCAGATCGAAGAAGAACGTCAGACAGATCGCATGCGGGTGCTGGCGGGGGGCGTGGCACATGACCTCAATAATCTGCTGACCGTGATTGCCGGCAATATCGAGATTGCCCGCTTGATGGGCAACAACCCCGAGATTGTGGCGGAGTGCCTCAGCCAGATCGCCGCTGCGAGCCGCCGGGCAACCAATCTTACTCAGCAACTGCTGACCTATGCCGGTCGGGCGCGTGTATCGCTCTTGCCGATCGACATTAACCCGCTGGTCGGCGGTGTCGCCCAGCAGTTTGCCGATACGACCGGTTCCCAGATCCGGATCCGGGCCGAGCTGGGTGAGAATCTGCCGCAGGTAGCGGCCGACAGTGCGCAGCTGCAGCTGGCGCTGGTGAATGTGTTGACCAATGCGCACGAAGCGATCGGCGAGCAGGGCGGCGAGATCATGATCAGTACCAGCCAACGCCAGATCGATGTCGCCGATCTGCACACATTGATGGTCGGCAGCGATCGCTCACCCGGGGTGTATGTGGCTGTATGTGTCAGCGACAGCGGCAGCGGCATGGATCGCACCCCCCGGACGCGGATCTTCGAGCCGTTCTTCACGACCAAGTTTATCGGGCGTGGGTTGGGGTTGGCGACCGTGCTCGGCATTGTGCGCGAACACTCAGGCTGTATTGATGTGGCCAGTACCCCGGGGGGCGGTACTCAGCTGACGTTTCTCTTGCCGGCATTGCCGCCGAGCGCTGAACCTGCACCGGTGCGCACAAAACGCCCGGCTGCCGATCGCAGTGTGCTGCTGGTGGATGATGAAGAGAGCGTACGAACCGTCACCGCCCGCATGTTGCAACTGCTCGGCTATCGTGTTTTCAGTGCCGCGAATGCAACCGAAGCGACCGCGCTCTTCCGCAGCCACCATGCCGATATGGCCGGGGTGCTGCTCGACCTGACGATTCCGGGGTCATCGGCTGCGACGACGATCGAGGAATTAACCGCGATCGATTCCCAGGTGCCGCTGGTGATCATG
>CALLZL010000658.1 GCA_937859575.1 uncultured Chloroflexota bacterium | reverse complement strand
TGCGGCACCGCTGGTGTGGGCGGCTCGGGCTGGGCGAACCCGCTCGACGCCGCCAGCAGGCTGCCGAGCAGCATCCCCGCCAGGGCTACCAGGGCAATACGTTGGCGATACATATGCATCCTTTCGTAGTGATATTATTCGGGCGGAAGGGCCGTCATCTTCCAGGTATAGGTGATCAGCGCGATCCCCAGACCGGGCTCGCCCTCGTTGATATCGAACACAAATGATCCATTGATTGTTGTGCCATCGGCACTAATCTGTTGCGTCGGCACAACTTCGGTGAGCCACCATTTGGCGACGGTCGTGATCGACACCCGGTGTGTGCCGCCATCCTGGCAGATATAGATCACAAACTGCGAATTGAAGTTCTCGGGGCTACCATTGCCATACCCGTGGTAGCGGCGGTCGTTGGCACTGAAGCCACGCAGGTTTTCGTCGGCGGCATACGGCCGCAGGAAGAGCAGTGCATTGCTTCCACCGGCGGGTACAAATGCCCCCTGCCCGCTGCCGGCACAGAAAACACCCTGGCCGGTATGGCTCCAGGTCGCCTGTGCTTCACGGAGCTGATACATTTCGCCGCTCCGTGCACCGCCATCGTCGCCGGGCAGGCGGTAGCGTTCAAACACTGCCGATACATGCAGTAGCTCATCGGCCGTCTGGTCATTGCCCGCTACCAGCAGCTTTGCATCACCTTCGAATTGCCAGCCACGGCAGGCGACATTGGTTACATTCAGGCGCGGCTGGTTGTGTGGTGCAAGCGTGTGTTCACGATCAGCCCATTCGACATTACTGATTGTGATGATCAGCTCTTCGACCCGCTCGGCGCGCAGATCACGGCAGTAGGTCTGCCCGGCACGCGTCGTCCAGTCAGCCTCCTGCCATGTGCCATTGATCTTGATCAGCGCCTGCACCACAGCTGTCGGCCAGCTTCCATCGGCAAACGGGTTGAGAAAGAGCAATGAGCGTACTTCGCTCGTGGGAAAGGTGAAGCGATAGCTCTTGCTCGCTAGATAGCGCACATTGCCATCCATCACATAGCTGCGGCTCGGCATCCCGGCCAGATCCACCTGCCACTCGCCGGCAAGCTTGGCCCGCGCTGCGAGTTGATCGAGCTGCCGGTACTCATCGACCGGCGGGCGGTTCAGGTTGCGCAGCACATAGCGCGGGAACTGGCTGCGAAAGCCGCCGGCCAGGCCGTTCAGATTCGCCAGGCTATTGGCGAACTGTTCGGAGCGCTCGAACGACATGCGAATCACATCGGCATTGCCATTGGCGCTCAGCTGCAGCGAGAGCGGATAGAGATAGGCGCCGTACTGCATCAGACCGGTGAAATCAAGCGGGAAATCCGGATCATCCAGCCGGTATGGTGCCGAACCATGTTCATAGTTAGTGCGCCAGCCTGCCTCAAGGCTTTCGACATAGTGTATTGCCCAGTTAGCGGTTGCCTCGCGCCACCAGCCATACTCTTCCAGATCCTTCATATCAAAGGCAAACTGAAACGTATGCATCAGTTCGTGGATCAACGTTGCCCGCCGCACCTGGGCCGCCGTCAGGCCGAGCTGTGCGGCCGGTGCGTGGAAATCACGTCGCAGCAGCATAAAGGTCGGGCGCGGGCCGCTCTGCGGTTCGTGACGATCATAGCGCCAGACCTCGCCGGAATTCATGATGTCGACCAGTGAAATATCGAGTCGATCGTCGCCGCCACGGCAGGGTGTCAACGTACCGCCATCGGCCGGCGGCTCACGCCTGAGCAGGTTATGCAGATGCGCCCAGATTGGGGTGATCAGGGCATCGATCTCACGGGCTACTACCGCATCCTCGGGGTGGATCGTCTGCCACCAGATACGTACCCGGCCATTGGCACTATCGCGATACTGCCAATCGCGCAGGTATGGAGCGCCCGACTCGCCCAGATCATCACACAGGCGGGTTTCGGCAAGTCGGGGGTCTCCGGCCGGTGCCGCCTTGCGACGCAGATCCCACCAGCTCCCGGCGTAGTAGGGTGGGATGCGGAACGGCTCCAGCACGGCGCGGGTCTGTGGCGCAAGCTGCAACCAGCGATCGGCAACATCAGCCGCCGGGTTGTCGTGGCTACCGGCGGTATCATCGCCACGGAACCGATCCGGCAGACGCGGATCGGCATAGTTGGCAAACACCCGGTAGACAAGGGCTGTTTCGGCATCAAGCTCACCGCGCGCAAGTGCTGCCCGGATCAGTTCGGCGCTGCTAACGCCGGCGGGTGGCGGCGTTGCACCGGGGCGCAAGAGCAGCGGCAAATGGGCAACATACGAAGAAGCGGCAGGCTGGTTGGCATGCGCGAACGCCCCGCCGAAGATCGAACAGGCGACCAGCACCACTATACTCTTGATCATGCACCGATACATAGGCATGCTCCTCTCTCTTATCACGCGACACCGATATGCGGCACGGCAGAGGCAAGAAGCATTACACCACTTGAACCTGTTTTGCAGAAGCTCCTGATGCGCTACAATAAGCGGTACACAAGGGTTACAGGTGTACCGGTAGCGGGTGTGTATCGCTACCTCCAGGAGTGGCGTAAGTCAGATACCCATCGCTTAAGCTGATGGGCTTGTGCTCGCTCCTTCGCCCGGAGGCGACGCAGCACCATAGGCCGTCTGACGGGCAGCCCGCAAGGCGATATTCACGGCAGCGTTCGTGTCGGCGGCAGCGGTGTGGCCGCACAAGGGGTTTCGACAGTGGAAGTGCGCCTGATCAACCCGGTTGGCTCGCTCGCAATGGCCGCACACGGCACAGGTGCGGCTGGTGTGGCGCGGATCGACCGCGACCACCACCACTCCGGCCAGTGCGGCTTTGTATGCCAGCAAGCGCCGAAGCTGACGAAAGGCCCACGAATGGCGCGCACGGCGCTGCGCCCGTCAAACCGTCCCCCGCTCGCGGATCCTGGTCAGATCCTCGACGGCGAGTGCCTTACGGGCCGTGCGTGCCTTCGCAACCAGCTTTTTGCTGATGCAGTGGTTGACATCCCGCTGAAAGCGCGCCTCACGGCGGGCCTGCTTCCTGAGCCGCCAGCGAGCGCGGCGGGTGTTCACGATCTGGAGCCGCTGACGATGCTGGAACCGGGGCTCCCGCACGCGCTGGACATCCGCCCCGCTGTAGGTGTCGCCGTCGCTATCGGCAGCCAGATTGACGATGCCCAGGTCAACACCCAGGAAGCCGGTCGGCTCGTCGGGCGTGGGGTTGAGCCTGGTCTGCGTGATGTGCAGGTAGCACTGCCCATCACGCTGCACCAGTTCCGCGCCGCCGATCTTCCAGCTCGTGTCGTACAGCTGGCGGCGCTGAAACTCGCCCAACACCAGCTGGCCCACAACCCGGCCCGTGAGCGTGTGCAGGCTCACGCGGTCGCGGCTGAGGAGCCGGTAGGTACGGGCGTCGTACCTGATGCTGCTGTGGGGTTGGAAGCTCGGACAGGTATCGTGCCCGTTGGCGCGTGCCGCCCGAACTGCCTCAGCGGCCTTGTCCCGAGTGCAACAGGCCAGTTGCGCCCCCAACCCGTACACGCTGCGGGTGGGACCGTAGACGATGTGATGGAGCTTGTTCTTGTTGGTGATACGCTTATGCCACGCCACCGCGGCGCAGTAGGTTGCCGCCGCGTTGAACGCCTCAGCCGTGGCGCGAATGGCGGCGGTCGCATCGGTGTCAAGCGACAATTTGCAACATACCGTACGTGTGGAGCGTGTTGGTGTCATCCAACAAGCATACCACAATCCGAACACCTGTGCACATCTCCACTGAAGCGGGCTGAAGCAGAGCGCTTCCTCCCGCCCGTCAATGGTGCGGGTTTCCGCGCCTGAAGGCAAGCATCTATGAGTCATACAGCAACTTTCGGCAGCTGGCTGCGCCGCTTACGACAGATGCAGGGCATGACGCAGGAGGCATTGGCAGAGCAGGTAGGCTGTGCAACACAGACCATCCGCAAGCTCGAGGCCGGCATGCGACGCCCTTCGCACCAGATGGCATGGCGGCTTGCCGATATGCTGCATATCAGTGGCGATGAACGCAATGCCTGGATGCAGACGGCCCGCGCACTGCACGAACCGAGCGAAGTGCCGCCCCCGAGCCATGCCGGGCGGCCGTTACTGACCGCCCGCAACCTGCCGAGCTACTTCACCACGTTTGTCGGCCGTACATACGAACAAGCCGAGCTACTGCAGCTGCTGCATACCCCGGGCTGCCGGCTGATCACGCTGGTTGGGCCGGGCGGAATCGGCAAGACGCGCCTGGCAATCGAGATGGCACGGCGCACCGAGGGTTTTCGCGATGGTCGGGTCTTCGTTCCGTTGGCATCGGTAGGTACGCCTCATTCGGTTGTGCCGGCGATCAGTGATGCGCTTGGCCTCGAACTCGGCGGACCAAACGATCTGCCGAACCGGCTGATCCGGTATCTTAGTGAGAAACAGTTGCTCCTGATCCTCGACAATCTCGAACACCTGATGGATCAAGGCGATGCGCTCCACGAATTGCTGATGCAACTGCTGGCTCAGGCACCGGCGATCACCATCCTGGTAACTTCACGCGAGCAGTTGCAGCTCGCCGGCGAATGGGTGATTGAGCTTGAAGGCCTGGCGCGCCCTGATTCCGACACAGCGCCCGAGCAATGCCCGGCAGTTGATCTGTTTCTTGAGCATGCCCGCCATATTCACCCCGATATCACACCAACCCAAACCGATGTCGCAGTTGTGCGCGAGATCTGCCGCCTGCTGGGAGACATGCCACTAGCGATCGAACTGGCGGCTGCGTGGGTCACAACACTGAGCTATCACGAGATCGCTGCCGAGATCCGGCGCGGCCTTGATTTCCTTAGCCTGGCCGGGCGCGATATTCCGCCGCGTCATCGCAGTATGCGGGTTGTCTTCGATCAGACATGGCAGCGGCTTGATGATGCCGAACGCATGCTGCTGGCGCGTATCGCCATCTTTCGTGGCGGCTTCACACGCGATGCCGCCACCTTTGTTGCCCGCATGAAACTGCCGCAGCTTGCCGGCCTGGTGCAGCAGGCGCTTGTGTATCGTTCGGGAACAGCCCGTTACAACACCCACGAAGTGATCCGGCGCTTTGCCGAAGAGAAGCTGGGCGAGATACCGGATCATACCGTCACCAGGCGACGTTTCGTCGATTACTACCTGGCACTCAGTAGCGAAGCCGCCTATAGCTTTGCCCATTATGGTGATCGGCGTGGGTTGGATCAGCTGATTCCCGAGATCGACAATCTGCGGCTGGCGATGCATACCGCCAGCCGCAGCGGGCTTGGCGAGCAAGGAGCGCGCATCAGCACGGCATTGCGGATCTTCTGGGCGTTACACAGCCTGTATCGCGAAGGGGTGAACTGGGCCGAGCAACTGCTGGTGCTGCCCGGCCTTTCGGCTGCCGCACGTGGTGATCTGCTGACATCGATCAGCTATCTGGCCCGCGCCGCCGGGATGCTCGAACGGGCGCGGACCAGCGCCGAAGAGGCACTGCAGGTACATCGTCAGTCGGGCGATCCGGAAGGGCTTGGCTGGGCGCTGGGGAATCTGGCGCAGTTGTTCGTGGCCCTTGGCGAGTATCCGGCAGCGCTCGCGCTGCACCGTGAGTGTGTCGCAGTACGGCGGGCGGTCAGTGGGCCGCATACGCTTGCCTGGGGCTATATCATGCTGATCATCACCGAGCTCTTGCTCGAAGATCGTGCCTCGGCCGAGGCGCACTACCACGAGACACTGACGATCATCCGCCAGATCAATGATCGGTTTAGTGAAGGTGGGGCGCACAACTACTATGCGCTCGGGCTGACCCTGCTTGGTGATCCGGCAGGGGCCGCGATTGCCGCGCAAGCATTTGCGTTGCTTAGTGTGCCGCAATATCCCTGGGGCCAGATCATCGCGCTCGAAGTACTCGGCGCACAGGCCGGGATGCGTGGCTCTTCAGCTATTGCCGGCAGGCTGATCGGTGCCGCACGTCAACTGCGGCAACAGCATCAGATCGAGGGATCAGCCATTTTTCGCGGCGACTATGAGAAGTTGTTTGCGATTGCACGCGGCAGTACAGATACGAGTAGCTGGGCCGAGGCACTCGCCGCCGGTGCCGATCTGAGCCACGATCGGCTCCTGCAACTGGCAGAGCAACTGCTCTGAGCGCATGGCACCATGCCGCGCCCCCTTGCTCGGCACACATTGCCGCACTGTTGCCCACCACCGGATCGCCATCAGTGACAGAATGATCCACCAGTATTGCGAACATGTTCCGTGCAATGCCGGCAGCACGCAGTAGCATGCCGGTATAAGTGTGCCGCACATACTGTGCTGCCACAAGCGGAGCTATGTAACCATATGGGTGCCGATCCTGCCATCCAGGCCCTGGATGCCGCCGAGGTCTATCGCGTGCTGGGAAGTGCTCCCGGCGGGCTGGGCGAGCCTGAAGCGCTATCGCGCCTGCAGCACTATGGGCCGAATACACTGCGTGAAGCGGTGAAACGACCAATTGTGCTGCGGCTGCTGGCGAATTTTACCCACCTGATGGCACTACTGTTGTGGGTAGGTGGGCTGATTGGTTTTATTGCCGGGATGCCGCAACTCGGTATCGCGATCTGGGCCGTAAACCTCATTAACGGCGCATTCAGCTTCTGGCAAGAATACAAAGCCGAACAAGCCACGGCGGCGTTGCGGAGCATGTTACCAGAGTTTGCCCGCGTCCTGCGTACCGGCCGCGAGCAACGTATTCCAGCCGATACACTCGTTCCGGGGGATGTGATCATCCTTAATGAAGGTGATCATATCTCGGCTGATGCACGGCTCGTCGAAACCGCAGCCCTGCACGTCGATCAGTCGTCGTTGAGTGGTGAGTCGCGCCCGGTACAAAAGAATGCCGAGCCGATCGATCTGCATGGGTTGGCAACTGCCGATACGTCTAATCTGATCTTTGCCGGCACGGGTGTTGTCGGCGGCACCGGCAAAGCACTCGTGTATGCCACCGGGATGGCAACCGCCTTCGGCACAATCGCCCACCTGACCCAGACAATGCATGCCGAGCCGAGCCCGTTACAGCGTGAAATGGCACAGGTCACCCGTGTCGTGACACTGGTTGCCATCCTGGTCGGCGTGATCGTCTTCGTGCTGGCGGTTGGTGTGGTTGGCGCTGGTCTGGCAGCTAGTTTCATCTTCGCCATGGGTATGATCGTTGCCTTCGTTCCGGAAGGCATGCTACCGACCGTCACACTGGCGCTGGCGCTGGGGGTGCAGCGCATGGCAAAGCGCCATGCACTCGTCAAACGCCTCTCAGCCGTCGAGACACTTGGCTGTACGAGTGTGATCTGCACCGACAAAACCGGCACCCTGACCGAGAATGCCATGACGGTACGGCGTATCTGGGTGGCAGATCACGACCTGGAAGTTACCGGTACCGGCTACACACCGCTCGGGTCGATCCTGGATCACGGCCGACCGCTCGGCGCTGAATATGATGATCTCCAGCCCTTGTTGACGGCCGCAGCGCTCTGTTGTAATGCCCGCTTGATCGCCCCCGAGGCCGCCGGCCAACTCTGGAGTGTAATTGGCGACCCGACCGAGGCAGCATTGCTGGTCGCTTCGCTAAAAGGCGGCATTGATCCGGTTGCCGCCGCTCAGCATACACCACGGCTTCACGAACTGCCCTTCGACTCACGGCGCAAGCGCATGAGCAGTATTCACAGCATTGGCAGCCGGCGTGTTGCCTATGTCAAAGGGGCACCGCAAGAGATCATACCGCGCTGTACCCACATTCAACAGAACGGCGAAGCACTGCTGTTGAATGATACGCTGCGAGCCCGGCTCACTGCCGCCAACGATACGTATGCTGCCGAAGGATTGCGGGTGCTGGCCGTGGCATGTCGGCCCCTCGATGGGGTGATGCCGATCAGCCAGCTTGACGAAGCCACCGTCGAACATGACCTGATCTTCCTTGGCCTGGAGGCCATGTTCGACCCACCCCGCCCCATGGTGTCCGAGGCAGTCAGCCGCTGCCGACATGCCGGCATCCGCATTATCATGATCACCGGCGATTATGGCCTGACCGCCGCAAGTATTGCCCGGCGCATCGGGATCATCGAGAACCCACAACCTCGGATCGTCACCGGTGCCGAACTTGAGCTGCTCGACGACTCGGCCCTGCAAACGGTGCTCGCGAGCGACGTCATTTTTGCACGTGTGGCTCCCGAGCAGAAACTGCAGATTGTGGCGGCCCTCCAGTCGCTCGGGCATGTTGTGGCCGTGACCGGCGATGGCGTCAACGACGCGCCGGCCCTCAAGAAGGCCGACATTGGTGTCGCCATGGGGCTAGCCGGTACCGATGTGGCGTGCGAGGCAGCCGACATGATCCTTACCGACGATAACTTTGCCTCGATTGTGAGTGCCGTCGAAGAGGGGCGCACGGTATGTGCCAATATCAAGAAGTTTATTACCTACATTTTCACCAGTAATACGCCCGAGGGGGTACCTTTCATTCTCTTCGCACTCAGTCGGGGCCAGATCCCGCTCAGCCTGACGGTCATGCAGATCCTGGCGATCGATCTCGGCACCGACATGCTGCCGGCTCTGGCGCTTGGTGCCGAACGCCCCGAGCCGGGGATCATGGATCGGCCGCCACGCCGCCTGAGTGAGCACGTGATCACACCGGCATTGCTGCAACGTGCCTATCTCTGGCTCGGCCCGCTTCAGGCGGCGGCTGCGATGTTTGCCTTCTATGCTTATTACTGGAGCAACGGCTATGCCGGGCTGTGGTTCGGGCTGCCCGATTCTGGTGAGATCTATCACGCCGCTACCGCCATGACCCTTGCGGCAGTTGTGTGTACCCAGATCGGCAATCTCTTTGCCCAGCGCAGTGAACAGAGTTCGATCTTCCGTACCGGGTTCGGCGGTAACCGGCTGATCTGGCTCGGCATCGCCGTCGAACTCCTCTTGATTGTAGCGCTCGTCTATCTGCCGCCACTCCAGCAGATCTTCGAAACCGCTGCATTCGCACCGCACTACTGGCTCATACTCCTTGCCCTCGCGCCGCTGCTCTTGATTGCCGATGAATGTCGCAAGTTCTTTCAACACCGATACCGAGGGAGATAAGCCATGTATCTGATTGTAATCGGTTGTGGCCGAATGGGAAGCGGCCTGGCACGGGCACTCATGCTCCAGAGCCATAGTGTTGCCGTGCTGGATCGCGATCCGACGGCCTTCGAACGGCTTGGCCCTCATTTCAACGGCCGCATGATTGTCGGCCATGCCTTCGATCGGGATGTGCTCGTACAGGCCGGTATCGAACGAGCCGACGCACTGGCGGCCGTCACTGCCAGTGATGATGTCAATCTGAGTGCGGGACGGGCCGCCCGGCTGCGGTTCCCGGGGCCGCGGGTGATCGCCCGCTTGGATGATCCGCAGAAGGCCGCGATCTATCGG
>CALLZL010000657.1 GCA_937859575.1 uncultured Chloroflexota bacterium | reverse complement strand
ATACGAGATAAGCTAGTGACTGGAGTTCAGACGTGTGCTCTTCCGATCTGCACTTTCCCGTGTGATCCAGCCGTCGATTGCCGGATCATCGGCACTCCAGTGGTAGGCCAGGTACCCGGCGCGCGCCAGCAGCAATACCGCATCGGCAGTTGAATCGCCATACGGAAAGCGGAAGTAAGGCCGGCTGGTGACACCGGTTGTGTCGCGGATGATTCGCTCGGTCTCGGCGACCTCGACCGCCGCGCCATCGAGGCCGATCCGCGAGAAGAATGGATGGCTGAGTGAGTGATTGGCCAGTTCGTGGCCATCGGCCACAATTGCCCGTGCGGCATCGGGGTAGCTCTGTACCCAACGCCCGGTCAGGAAGAATGTGCCCTTGACCTGCCGCGTACGCATGACATCGAGGATCGCATACAGCGAGGCATCGTCGATCTCGATATCGAAGGTCAAAGCGACCCGTGGGGCGGCCGGATTGCCGCGGGTGACGATCACAGGTACGGCGCTCGCTACCCCGAGCTGATACACCGGTACAATGATCTGACGCCCAGGGCGCAGGCCGGCATCGACATCGAGTAGATTCTCGGCGGCGATTGCGGCCGGCAGGCTATCGAAGCGCTCGGCGATGAGTTCGAAGGTATCGCTGGGTATGGCCGTATAGGCTACATACCCGCTCGGGATGGGCAGTGGGGTCGCGCTTGGTATGGCGGATGGTGCGGGTGTCAATGTCGGCTCCGGGCGGCCAAAGATCGCTTCTTGCAGGTTGAAACTACGGCTCGGGGCGATCGTTGTTGTAATCGCCGGCCCGGCGGCATTTCCCGGCCCGGCGGCGATGCGGGCACTCAGCAGCTGCCATGCCAGCAAGAGGGCGAGCGCCAGCACGGCGGCTGCGATTGCCGGCACAACCATCGATCGTGGCTTGCGGCGAGCAGGTACGGCACTCCCGCTGAAGAGCTGTTCGAGCCCCGGTGCGATACCCAACTGGGCAAAACCCCAGGCATCACCATGGCGTGCAAGCGTGCGTCGCCCGGCCGTGACGGCCAGATCGATCGCTTGATTGGCAGCCAGTTCGGTATAACACGCCGCCGCGAAACGCGCACTGAGCGCCGCAGGAAGCGGGCCGCTCAGGCTAATGGCTGCCGGGCGCAGTTCGTTGAGCAACAGCGCGCCGAGCAGCGGTGGCCCGGCGACCAGGCTGCGGCCATTGCCATGGGCACCGGTGATTGTTACCAGCCGCAGCCGTTCGTGAACATCAAGCAGTTCGCCGAGGTCGAAGGCATCATAACCGCGTTCCAGATCGATTTCGAGTGTCTGCGACGGCGTTAGCTGCACCGGCATGGCGCAGTGCAGAATATGGGTCTCTTCTTCTTCAAGGGCCTGTGCCAGATCCGCAGGGGTGGCATCTTCGAGCACACGCAGATCGATCAGCCCATCGCGGATGGCACCGCCAAGTGCGGCTTCAAGGGCATCGAGCTGACCCTGTTCGCTGTGTGTGCCGCATGCCAGAATGCGGAGTGGGCCGACAACCCGGGTTGTTGCGGCCGGGCGCAGCCGGCGTGAAACCCGGACCAATGTGTAGTTGTCGCGCAGCGCCGGGGCCCATGGCTCACCGCCACCGCCGAGCGCCAGCCATTCCCAGGGGAGCGTGGCAAGCGCCGGATCGACGATCTGCAACTGGATCTGCAGGCGCTCGCCGGATTGGGCGGCGATGCGTGCGCTGCGCAGCAAGAGATCACGCAACACCGATGTGAACAGCGCCCGGCCGAGTATCCGGCCGATCTCCGGCCCATCGACATCGGGCACGATGCTGCCTGGGCGCAGGGCACGCGCCGTCAGTGCTTCGAGCGTCGCCGGGATTGTCAGCCGTGCATCAGCTTCGCCATCGCCGGCCAGCGCACGCACAGCATAGCCACCGTCGTCAAACGCCGGCCCGATGGTAAGATGGAATGGTGCAACTGTGCGCTGCATGCAGAGAGCACCTCTGGCTTGCTGGCTGATGTGTCAGCGCGATTATACCACCGACGCGATCATACTGCGGTATTCGTCAAGTGTGCGGCGGGCAACTACCGGCCAATCGAAGGTCGAGCGTACGATCCGCACACTTTCGGCACCCCATGCCGGCCAGCGCTCACGCTGTGCCAGCGCCAGGGCGATGCGCTGTGCGAGTTGATCGGTATCGCCCGGCGGCACCAGGTAGCCGTTGCGATCATCGAAGACTTTATCGGGGATGCCGCCGGCAGCCGAGGCAACCACCGGTTTGCGGTGGATCATCCCTTCGAGGGTCACCAGCGATGATCCCTCATAGAGTGTCGGATGCACCACCAGATCTACTTCTTCGTACAAATTGTGCAGTTCGGCGTCGCTAAGCCGCCCGGCAAAGACGACATGGCCGGCAAGGCCGGCGGCATGGGCCTGCTGTTCGAGTGCCGATCGCTCCTTCCCCTCGCCGACAAGGAGCCAGCGCCAGTTGGATGGCAGTTGCGGCGCGAGTTTTGCCAGCGCCGCGAGCATGATATGGAAACCTTTGTTGCGTTCGAGGCGGCTGACACTCAACAGCACCGGGTCGGCTTCTGCCAGGTTGAAGCGTTCGCGAATCGCACGCCGGCCGGCATCGTCTACCGGTGCCAGGCATTCATCGGCGTCGATGGCACTTGGAATAACGACCACCCGCTGCGGATCAACCCCCAGATAGCGTGGCAGATCATCACGGGTGCAGGCATCGGTGGCAATCGCACGATCAGCGCTGCGGCTTCCATACGAATACAGGGCCCGAAACGGCGCATATGCCAGCCACTTGCGCCAATCAGGAGTGCGGTACTCTTCGAGCCCATGCGGGTTGGCAATGAACGGGATGCGCCGCAGCAGCCGGTCGTGGCGGCGGATCCAGCCATAGCCGACAGCACACAACCCCTGGGCATGCACGATATCGACATCATGCCGGCGCACTTGCTGCGCTGCCGCCAGGCCTAAGCGCCAGGCATACCAGGGGTAGTTGATCTGGCGGCCAGGGATCGAATTGGGCCGCAACAGCGGAGTCGTGTAATCGTAGCGCAGGGTTACAACACGCCGCACCCCGGGCAGCACCGCCGCATACGGATTCGGCAAGCCTGCCGGCGCACTCTCGCGGTATGGGGCTATCGAAGGCGGCTGCACATACAATGTTACCGCCACCCCCAACCGTGCCAGATGGGTGGTCAGGTGAAAGACGTGGCGTTCGATACCACCATAGCCATGCAGCGGGAAGACGACCCGCGCCAGCATGGCGACTCGTATCGGTTGGGACTCGGTATGCATACCAGCATTATAGTACAAGAAACGCTTTCAGCCGCTTGTGATGCTGATAGCCCTTACCCTTCAGCCGGATCAGGTCGCCGCAGATCGGCACCCCCGCCCAGGATGACGAGGCCGCCGAGTGTGCTGACCACCAGGCGTACGGTGAAGATCATGAATGCCAGTGCGATTGCGGTTGCCGGCTCGACTCCCACCTGCGCCAGGTAGATGGTGAATACGACCTCACGGGCACCGAGGTTGTTCACAAAGATAGGCGCGAGGCCAAGAATGTCGGTGATTGGGGCGATCAGTGCATACAACAGCAGCGGCGCTTCGATGGCCAGAGCCATGCCGCAGACAATATGGATCACGATCCAGAGGATCTGGAATAAGAAAGAGAGAGCAAGAACGCCAAGCAGTGCACGCCCCTGCGGAAAGTATTGCCCGAGCGCTGTGGCGATCTTCTGGAGTGGCGCCTGCACGGCAGCCGGTAGCCAGCGACCGAAGATGGCCAGGAGCTGTGGTGCCGCCAGTGATGCAACCATCCCGCCGACGGCCACCAGCGAAAAGAGGATTGTCAACCAGCGGAGCGCCGGCTCAGTTACCAGATCGGTTCCCGATTGATCAAGATAGGCCCAGAGGAGTGCGGTATTGGCGAGCGCACTCAGCGCCACGAATCCGGTCAGACGCTCAAGGAATACCGAGGCACTTGCCTCGCTGTAACTGCCGATGCGCCGGCCGAGCTGTGCGATACGTAAGGCGTCGCCCCCGACTGTGGTGGGGAGAAAGTTGTTGGCGAACTGCCCCGCCAGATATGCGCCCAGCAACCAGCCATGCGGTTGTTGCCTGCCACGCGCCCGTAGAATGACCTGCCACTTCGCTGCGCTCAGGATCACGCCCACAAGCTGTAGGATGAGCGCCAGGCCAATCAGCCGCAGATCGGCCATCCGCCACGAATCCCAGATCCGGCCGGGCTCGGCCTCGATGATCAGGTAGGCGATCAGACTCAGGCTGATCACTAACCGAAGTGGCCCAAACAGACGTCGCCACTGCATGCCGGCTCCTATATTCTGGGTCGTTCTTCAAAACCGCGCCATTATAGCATGCCGCCTGTGATATACGGAACGAAAGAAATGTGTGCAAATGTATTGCAAAAACTTTGCCGCTATGATACTATAGCATCAGAAGCGGCATACGTGCAGCCGCGTGCCCAGCAGCAGAATCGATACGGAGCGATGAAACGGGTTGTTATACTTGCAGGAGCCACACCTCTGACGCGGGGTGCCGGAGCCGAAATGCTGCGGATTGCGGCCCGGGTTCGCATGACCGGGCAGATTGCTGCGAGCAGTGCATGTTTTGTTGAGGGTGGTCGTCCGACGCTTGTCGATGCATTCGAGCGCACAACCGGCGGCCAGCCGGCCGAGGTGGTGATCGTACCGTATCAGATTACACCTTGCAGTGTTATCACCACCCGGTTGCCGCAGCAGGTCGCAGAGCTGCAGCGCCGGCATCCATACCATGATATTCGGCTCACTGCGCCGATCGGTGCCCACCCGGTGGTTGCACAGCTGGTTGTGCAACGAGCCACCGAAGCCGACTATATTGCCACGCATCCACTGGTGGCATATGGTATCGAGCGAGCCTACGAGCAAGATATGCGCCGGCCTGCGCAGTTGGGCTATCATACCGGGGTTGAGCATGACCGGGCACGCCTAAGCAGCACCGAGTTCTGGCGGCCGCTCTATTCACCGCAGCAAATCGGCCTGATGCTGGTTGCGCCGGCTGTTGAGCAACCTGCGTGGGAAGAGCCGTTGCACGAGTTAAGTGATCAGATACGCCGCCGGTGTCACTATGCTGCGGTACGTGCTGTGTTCACGCATCCACACGAGACCACAGCAGTCGCACGTACGATGACTGAGTGTGCCGACAATGGGATTCGGTATGTTATCGTCGTACCATGCACGCTCTTGCCGGATCCAGGGCTGCACGAGCCGCTGCCGGCACTGATTGCCGCCGCGCGCAGCAGGCACCCGACCACCACGATTATTCTGGCCGGCTACCCGGGCTATGATCGCCGCCTGGTGCATGCGATTGTTGAACGAGCGACGCAGACCATTGCGCGTATGCCGCTGTCGGTAGCGGCTCTGCATGTGTGACATGTCATGATCCCCTGGTGTCATACGTTGCACCAGGGGATCATCGATTTACCCTCCGGCCATTGCGCCGATGATCAAGAACGGCTCTACCCCACGAATAACCGGATCGGGCAGGATGGTATCGTACGGTTCGTGCGAGAGATCCTCTTCGCAGGCGAAGAAGCGCACAAACGGCCGCCGCTGCAGGGTCGTGTGGTCGCGGATGGCACCACGCAGTACCGGATACTGTGCTTCAAGGGTATCGAGTACGGCCTGCAGGGTAATCGGCGCCGCCACCTCAAGCTCCACCTCGCCGCGCACGCGCGCCAGCATCCGCAGATGCGCCGGCAACATCACTCGTATCATGGCAATGTCTGCACCTCCACCGAAAGCACCGCCGGCAAGTTCTGCACAATTGCCTGCCAACTGTCGCCGCCATCGGCCGAGGCATACACCTGCCCGCCGGTGGTGCCGAAATAGATACCACACTGATCGAGCGTATCGACAGCCATGGCATCACGCAGGATATTGACATAACAATTCTCCTGTGGTAGGCCATTGGTAAGTGCTTCCCACTCATGGCCGCCGGTGCGGCTGCGGTAGACGCGCAGCCTGGCGTCGGGTGGGAAATGCTCGGAGTCGCTCTTGATCGGCACAACGTAGATCGTCTCCGGCTCGTGGGCATGAACGGCAATCGGGAAGCCGAAATCCGACGGCAGGTTCCCACTTACCTCGTACCACTGCTCGCCGGCATTATCGCTACGCATAACATCCCAATGCTTCTGCATGTAGAGCACATCCGGCCGCGAGGGGTGCATGGCGACGCAATGGACACAATGGCCGACTTCGGCATCCTGGTCGGGGATCTCGCCCGAGCGTAGACCACGGTTGATCGGTTGCCAGGTTGTGCCGCCATCGTCGCTGCGGAAGGCACCGGCGGCTGAGATCGCCACTACGATCCGCTGCGGGTTGGTGCGGTCAAGCACGATGGTGTGCAGGCACATGCCGCCCGCCCCCGGCTGCCAGAGCGGCCCTGAGGTATGGGTTCGTAGCCCTGAAAGCTCGTGCCACGTCTGCCCGCCATCACTACTGCGGAAGAGGGCAGCATCTTCAACCCCCGCATACACCGTATCGGGGTCGTCGAATGAGGGTTCAAGATGCCAGACGCGGGTAAATTCCCAGGGGTGTTGGGTGCCATCGTACCACTGATGCGTGCCGGGAATACCATCATAGCTAAACTGGTTTCCAACTGGCGCCCATGTTTTGCCGCCATCGTCGGAGCGCTGGATGATCTGGCCAAACCAGCCGGTTGACTGTGAGGCGTACAGCCGGTTCGGATCGGCCGGCGATCCCTTCATATGGTAGATCTCCCAGCCGCCGAAATGAGGCCCGCTCACATCCCATTGGCGGCGCTGTTCGTCGGAGCTCAGGATGAATGCACCTTTGCGGGTGCCGACCAGAACCCGTACACTACTCATGGTGTGCTCCTCTCAGTGATACATACGATCTTGTTCGCGAAGTGCCTGCGCAGTCTGCCGTCATTGATTGGTTTTGAGTATGCAGAGTGCCTGACGGATCTCGCCAAGGTGGTAGGCGGTATGCACGATTGCCGCAATCGCACCGCCGATTGTCTGCTCGTTCGGCCAGGTGGATGTATCGGCGATCAGGCGTTTGATCCGGTCGTAACTCGTGCGCAGATCATCCTTGATCGCCTCCCACTCGGCCTCGTCGACTCCCGACGTCTCGCGCCAGATTCTCTCCCAATCTTGCGGAATATACTGCTGGGTACGAACATTGTGTTCGAGCGCATCGAGGTAGAAAGCGGTATGTTTCACCTGAGCGGCGAGTGTCGCACAGCGACCGCCGATCGGTACCGATGCCTCGGCTGCGGAGATTGTCGCCAGTGTTTCGAAGAAGGATGTACCTTTGTCGAGAAAGAAGCCGTGGACGTTATCAAATGCCTCGTCGAGCATCAGATAGAGTGCGTTGGTGAAATGCTCGGCCTGGATCGGCGCTGTCATAGAACCTCCTGATGCGCGCATGCGTAGGGGTTACGCTGCCGGTTCAAAAAACGTGATCAGGTTATTGTCGCGATCAATAACGGCAAACTCGCGGCTGCGCCATGGCTTTACTGCCAGGGCTCCATTGGGATGCACCACGCCCCGCGGCATGAGTTCGGCATATAAGGTATCGATCCCTGCTACATGAACGCGGCAACTGGCAGTTCCTGCAATAAACGATTCAGCCCCCGAGACAACCGGTTCACCACTACGCCCACGCCATGTTTCGTCAGACGCCTGCCACAGATGGATTTCGACCTCATCGCGTGCCACGATTGCAAATCCCGGCTCCTGGTGCCGCACGGTAAAGCCAAACTGCTCGCAGTAGAACCCAACACTCGCTGTGGTGTCACGGACCGGTAGGGCCGGAATGGCATGTATCAGCTTCATTCATACCTCCCTGGAATGCCTGAAGATAATAGCACATATGTTTTTATCATGCAATACTGAATACTAATCACGTTATGCCGCCCACCACCCGCTCGCACAACGTACACCACGTGCATACGCTATACTACGCTGGATCGCTGTGGCTTCGGAACAAAGAGATCGCCGATCGGATCCTGTCCGCCCTTCCGGCGGCATGTTCCGGTATCAGGCTCGATGAGGAGGAAACTGGATGCTTCTCGGCCAACAACTCAACACATACGCGCCGGGTATTCATGGCAATCACTGGGACAGCACGCTGGCGGTGGCACGTGCCGGTGAGCAGGCCGGGCTCGATTCGATCTGGCTCGCCGATCACTTCATGTTCCCCGATCGCCAGAATCCGGCAAAGGAAATACCGGTCTTCGAGTGTTTTGTCGCTCTGGGTGCCATTGCGGCTGCGACATCGCGCATTCGTATCGGTGAACTGGTGGTTGGCATTCCATATCGCAACCCGGCGCTGTTGGCGAAAATGCTGACGACCCTCGACATCATCGCACACGGCCGTACGATCATCGGCATCGGCGCTGCCTGGCACGAGCCGGAGTTTGTTGCTTACGGCTGGCCGTTCCCTTCCGTCCGTACCCGCATGGAGATGATGGAAGAGGCGGTACAGATCATCGACCTGATGCTGACGCAGCGCCCGGCGAGCTTTGCCGGTACACACTACACCATTGAGAACGCCTATAACGACCCGATGCCGGTGCAGCAACCGCGCCCTCCGATTATGATCGGCGGCGACGGCGAGCGACATACCCTGCGGATTGCGGCACAGTATGCCGACTTCTGTAATGTGTTTGGTGACCCGGAAACAGTGGCGCATAAGTTTGCCGTGCTGCGCCGCCATTGTGAGACGGTTGGCCGACCCGTCGATGCAGTGACGCGCTCGAACCACATTTCGCTGCTGATTGCGGCGAATGAGCAAGAGCTCACGGCAAAGAAGGCGCGCTACGGCGACGACTTCGACCTGATTGGTACGCCGAATGAAGTTATTGAAGGGCTGCGGCGGTATGCCGAGGTCGGTTCGCAGTATGTGACATTTACCGTTCCTGATGCAGCCGATCTTGAGCCGATCCTGTTACTCGGCGAAACCGTTGTGCCGGTTGTTGCTGCCTTCTAAGGCAGTGGCTCATGCGACGTCGAGGTAACGACGACAAGCGCAGAAAAAGGTGAAGGTGTGGCGGGCTGCATCTGCCACACCTCTTTTTGCGCTACGCACGATCAACAGCATAACAGGCGAGGATGTTGCCGGAGCCTTGCCACGTACGCGTGTGGAGAAGTTTCAGAGACACCGGTGGGCGACCATTGAACACTGGAATACCTTCGCCGGCGATGATCGGAAACGTGGTCAGGTGCAGTTCATCTACCAGACCATGCACAAGCAGATGATTCCAGAGGATACGCCCCATAAGGATCAGAATATCTCTTCCCGGTTGCTGTTTGAGCGCGGCGATCTCGGTGGTCGCATCGGCCACTTTGACGATCCGCGTGTTATTCCAGGGGGCTACCTCCTGGGGAGTGATTGTGTCTGAAACAACGATTTTCTCCACCCGCGCGATCAGCTCC
>CALLZL010000656.1 GCA_937859575.1 uncultured Chloroflexota bacterium | reverse complement strand
CAAACTCTGTTTTCTGGGTGTTTCTGGCGGCTTCGCCGCCAGAAACACCCAGAAAGAATATTCGGGGGCAGCTTCGCCGCCCCTGAACCCCCACCGGAGGTGACTTTGACGTAGCCCTATTCGGGCGCAGCAGCACTGTACCCTCCAGCGCGAAAAAACAGTATACTGTAGTGGTATACCCAAGCATGAGGATTGAAATGCAACCACTGACTGTTGAAATCTGGTCGGATGTCGTCTGCCCATGGTGCTATATCGGCAAGCGGCGCTTCGAGGCGGCACTGGCGCAGTTTGCGCACCGTGAGCATGTCGTGATTACCTGGCGTAGTTTTGAGCTTGATCCGGCCGCGCCGCGCCACACACTCGATTCACTCGATGAGATGCTGGCGCGCAAATATAATGTGAGCCTTGCGCAGGCAGCCGACATGGGCCGGCGCGTTACAGATCTTGCGGCCGCCGAAGGCCTGACCTACCGGCTGGATCAAGCCCGACCCACCAATACTTTTGATGCTCACCGTCTGATCCATTTCGCTGCCGACCACAATCTGCAGGCCGAAGCCAAAGAGCGCCTGCTACAGGCCTATTTTACCGAGGGCCAGGCAATCGGCGATCCCGAGACGCTTGTGCGCCTTGGTGCCGAACTGGGATTGGTCGCCGATGAGGTGCGCACCATGCTGGCCGGTAACACCTATGCTGATGCCGTCCGTGCCGATGAACAACGGGCTGCGGCTCTTGGAATTCGCGGTGTGCCCTTCTTTGTGATCGATGAACGTTATGGTATTTCAGGCGCACAGGCGGCCGATACCTTGCGCGATGCGCTCGAACAGATCTGGGCCGAGCATCCGGCAGCCTGAGATGGCATGTGCCACCAGGTGATAACCAGACGATCGTAATCTTCCAACGGCACTGAAGAGTATAGCACGGGTGTGCGACTGATTTGATCAGACTTCAGGCTGATCGTTGCAGGTGGGTTGTGATGAATCTCCGTGAACGACCATACCGCGACCCGGCCGATCTCGAACGCATGCGGCAACTGCTGGTAGCTGGGACACGATCCGGCATTGCGGCTTCGTATATGCACCCGGGTTCGTTGGATTGGGATATCTTCTACCCACCGGACGAACAGGCGAATCGCCACAATCTGCGGCTCTGGGAAGCCAGGGATGTTGCTGAGCCGACGCTGGAAGCATGGGCGATTTTTTCCCGCCACGAAGCAACCTTTGATCTGTTTGTGAGCCCTGCGCTGCATGGCACACCAGCGCACGAAACGGTGATGGCTGCATATGTGGCATGGGCTGAAGCGCGAGCGCAGCAGGCAGGGCTGCAGCAGATCTCGCCCTTCTGGGTGCTGGCATACGACACGGTGATGGATCGCTTGCTGCGAGCACACGGATTTGAGGTGATCACGGCCGATCCGCCGGCCCCGCTCTTCGAACGATCACTCGCTACGCTTCCCGATAGTGCATTACCCGATGGGTTTGTGGTGCAGGGGGTGCGCAATCTTGCTGATGGCCGCCTGCGGGCACAGGTGACGCACAGTGCCTTCCGGCCGACCGACGACTGGGATGGCTATTGGTCGCAGTATGCACAGTTCATCGGTTCGGCAGTGTACGAGGGCGAGCGCGACCTGTTCGTGCGCTCGCCCGATGGCCGGGGTGCCTCGGCCTGTACGATCTGGTTTGATACGGTGAATGCAGTAGGATTGTTTGAGCCGGTTGCCACTCACACCGACTTTCAGCGCCTGGGCCTGGGTAAAGCCGTCATGGCCGAAGGGCTGCGGCGCATGAAAGCTGCCGGGATGCGTCGTGCGATCCTGGGGTTCGACCCGAATAATGAGGCGGCGCGTGCGTTATACACATCGATGGGGTTTCAAACAACCGCCCTGTTCACTATGTACCGGAAGCATGTAGCGGCGATGACTACCTAGCTGCAGATCGCCGCACAGCCGACCGTGTTATGCTAGATTCAGTTGCCACGATACGCCGAACCGGTCGTTCACCCAGGCAAATTTGGTGCTGAACCCGTAGTTATCGAGCGGCATGAGTAGTGCGCCACCTTCCGACAACCGGGTGAATGCTGCATTGAGTTCGGCTTCGCTCTCGCATTCAACGAAGAGCGAGATTGCCGGGGTGAAAGTGAAGTTGTGGTGTATCGGGCTATCGTAACCGATCAGGTTATGCCCGCCAAGGGTGAAGCGGGCCTGCTTCACCTTCCCCTCCGCCCCTTGTTCATCCGGGCCATAGCGTTCAATATGGGTGATCGCCGCGCCGGCAAAGAGTGAGACATACAGGTTGATCGCCTCTTCGGCAGTACCTTCGAACATGAGAAATGTGGTGATACTATGCGCCATGTGTCGCCTCATTCATGAATACTTCCCCAATCCATTACAGCAGATACGGGCGCGTGGTGTGCCCGTATCTGCCGAAGATGCCCGCATGATGCCGCGTTTATAGCCAGGTGCAAAACGATTGATGATTGGGACCGGGCGCATCTTGCGCGCATGCGGGCGTCCCGCCCGCGCTCCCAGGATGCGGATGGCTCAAGATTGCTGCACCTAGCTATTAGGAGGCAGCCACTTCGACGATCTTGAACACTGCGCCCTGTGAGTCGCGCAGCGCCGCGATCCGCCCAAACGGCGAGTCGTCGATCGTGCCCATGATCGCGCCACCATGTGCAATCACGGTACTGACCGCTGTATCGGCATCAGCCACCCCAAAGTAGGCAACCCAGGCTGGTTGCATCGGCCCCCACGCCGGGTCGATCTGCATGATGCCGGCGAGCATATGTTCGCCATGCTTGAGGGTATAATACTCCATTCCGCCGGGCATCAGATCTGCTGCCGCACCAAGCAGCGCTGTGTAAAATGTACACGCTTGCTGGGCATCAGGCGTATAGAGCTCATACCAGGCGGCCGCACCAGGCTCATCATTCACCTGCGAGCCGATATGTTGATCTGCCTGCCAGAAACTGAATGCCGCACCCGTCGGATCGGTGCATGTCGCCATGCTGCCGAAGGGGGAGACCGACATCGTCGGGTGGAGTACCGTGGCGCCAAGTGCCACGGCATGATTTACATCGGCATCGATCCGATCCGTAGCAAAGAATAACCCCCACTCCGCCTTCGCCAGTGTGGTGCCCGGCATTGGGCCGGCAACTCCGGCGGCCGAACGCTGGCCCAGGCGTGCAATGGCGTAACCACCATATTCCGGGCCGCTGATGTCGTATTCCCAGCCAAATACCGCGTGGTAAAACGCACGCGCCGCGTCAGGATCCGGCGTGCTGAGATCCAACCAGGTGGGCGTTCCATTTGGTTTCGCATGGGTATGTGTCGTCATAGCTCCTCCTTATGGTGATACACATGTTTTGCGCTCGCTGATTATACCACAAAACGAACATATGTGCTATAGCCAGATCAAGATCTGGCGGGCTATGTCGAAGTCACTGCCCTTGAGTATTCTTTTTCGGGTATTGCTGCCGGTAACACCCGGAATACAGCGTCTGAGGCGCTGATCAGGGGATAGTGACACTCCAGTACTCCTTTTGTCTCGCTTCCGGTTCTTCTTGGGGCTGCCGTTCGATGCTCTAATAACAGCATCACGGCGTCGATCACGCCTGAACTGGGTAATCGCGAAAGGAGTCGCACATGACTGTATCTACTGGTATGTTCCACGGCATACATGGGCTTGATGGTGCTGATGATCAGTTTGAATCGCTGCGCGAGCAACTCGCCGGCCAACTGATCACATCCGCTGATTTCGAATTCGATACTGCGCGCCGGACGATCTACATCAATCTTGATTGCCGCCCACTGGCGATCATCCATGCCGCCAATGCCGCGGATGTCGCCGCGACGGTGCGCTTCGCCCGTGATCACAAACTGCCGCTTGCTGTGCGTAGCGGCGGCCATAGCCTCGCGCACTACAGTGTGATCGACGATGCGGTGATCGCCGACCTTTCGCAGATGAAGCGTGTGATCATCGATCCCGAGCGTCGTATCGCGCATGTGCAGCCGGGTGCAACCTCCGGCCACCTTGCCGGCCCGGCGAATGCTCACGGCCTGGCGCTCACCACCGGCGACACCCATTCGGTCGGTATGGGCGGGTTGACGACTGGCGGCGGCATCGGCTTTATGGTGCGCAGATACGGCCTGGCGATCGATAGCCTCCTGGCAGCCCAGGTCGTTACTGCCGATGGGGAGGTCGTCACGACGAGTGCAGAGGAACACCCGGATCTCTTCTGGGCGATCCGTGGTGGCGGCGGTAACTTCGGCATCATTACCGAGTTTACCTACCGGCTCGCGCCGGTTGATCATGTACTCGGTGGCATGTTGTGCCTACCGGCGACACGTGAAGTGATCCGTGGTTATCTCGATTATGTTGTTGCGGCACCGGAGGATTTGACGACGATCACCAATCTGATGTATGCCCCACCGGCACCGTTTGTTCCCGAGGAGCGAGTTGGTGAGTTGATCCTGGGGATCTTTTTTGTGTGGACGGGCACGGCGGAGGATGGCGAGCGGGCGCTCGCACCGCTGCGCGCACTTGCTGCGCCGGTGGCCGAGTCGGTACAGTGGATGCCCTATCCGGGGATCTACGAGTACACGGCTTTCGCTGCCGAGCCGCATGCGGCCTCTATTCGCTCGATGTTCGCCGACGAGTTGAGTGATGCGGCGATCAATGCGATACTCGAGGCGATGCATCAGGCAAGCTCACCCTACAGTCTTGTTCAGTTGCGCGGCCTCGGCGGTGCGCTGGCGCGCATTCCTGCCGACGCTACCGCCTTCGCGCACCGTCACCAGCGTTACTTCGTGGCGATCATCGGGCTGTGGATCGATGCCGATGAGGATGCGGCTCCTCACATCGTCTGGACCGAGTCGCTGTGGCGGAAGCTGCGGCCGGAGGGGGATGGGGTCTATGTCAACTTCCTTGAGCGTGAGGGAGAAGCGCGTGTGCGCGATGCCTATCCGCCGGCGACGTATGCGCGCCTCGTCGAGATCAAGCGGAAGTACGACCCGCAGAACCTCTTCCGGTTCAACCAGAATATCAAGCCATAACGACGCACGGCCTGCGCTCTCTGCGGGTATTGCAGGGAGCGCAGGCACCGGAGTCTTTTGCGCGTGCTGCCGCCAGGGCTACGGAAGGCTTGGCGCTCCACCTGATCTTTCCTGCGCTCCGCGCTCCCTCTGCGGCGTCGGTATCGATCGTCAGCGCGCTATTGATCGGCATACAGATGGAAAATGAAATCCTGCGACTCCGTCACGACCCCAAGGTCGTTCAGGTGCCGCAGCAGTTGTGCGCGGTGGTCGGTGCCGTGGTTCACCACATGGAGTAACACCTGCCATACGAACAGATGCCGGTCCTCCTCTGGTTCGCGGATCGGCCGCGTGAAGAGCATCTCATCCTGCAATGCGCCGAGATATTCGCGCATCCGCAGTTCGACGGCATCCCAGTGGGTGTGGATCGGCGCTCGATCGTCAGCGGCGGCAGGCAGCGGGTCGAGCGGCGCAACGCCGCGCAACTCGCTAAACCAGACGTCGTCGGCATCCAGCAGGTGCACGATCTGGTTGCGCACCGACCCGTGCGAGTAGTCTGCCGATTGGGTAAACTGCTCAGCCGAGAGCCCGTCGGTCAGATCCCGAAGCTTGCGGTTCTCGGCGAAGTGGTAGTCGTAGAGTTGCCGGAATGCGTCTGCGTTCATGGCATTGCTCGTGTCAAGCGCGCAGGAACGCCAGTGTGCGTTCCCATGCCAGCTCGGCCGCTGCACGGTTGTAGGCCTGCGTGCGATCCGGCTCAAAGAACCAGTGCCCGGTGCCGGGGTAGCGGTGGAATGTCGCCGGCCGGCCGGCGCTGCGCAGCGCCTCTTCCAGTTCGGCAACGCCGGCCTGCGGCTCGTACTCGTCCTCTTCGGCGTAGTGGCCGAGGTAGGCCCCCCGTGCGGCGTGGTGATTGCCGCCGCCTGTTCCGTAGAAGAGGGCGGGGGCGGGGGTCTGTTCGGGTGCGGCGGCGGCAAGCTGCAGCGCGTAGTAGGCGCCGAGCGAGAAGCCGATCACCGCCAGGTTGCCGGGTGGCGCCGCGCGCCCGGCGAGGAACCGCGCTGCGCCGCCGATCTCGGCCATGATCTGCTGCTGGCGTTCGTCGAGCGCAGCGGCGAGGGCCTCTGCGGCGGGTATTGTGTCGGCTACCCGACCATGGTAGAGATCCGGTGCGAAGGCGACGAAGCCGGCCTCGGCGAGCCGCGCACAGATGCCGCGCATTGTGTTGTTCAACCCCCACCAGGCATGCAGTACGAGCACCCCCGGCCCGGTGCCGCCCTTGGGCAGCGCAAGGTAGCCATGCGCGCCCTGAATATCAGCATATGGCGTCAGTTCTGTCATGTTGGGTTCCTCATCATTTCAGCGCCGGATGGTCGGCGTGCGCGCAGTGCAGGCATCAGACGTGCTGATCGACGAGGATCGTGTTGCCGTCCGGATCGACCACGACGAAATGCGCCGGGCCGGTCGTGCTTTCATCCGCCTCGCTCTCGAATACGACACCCTGCGCCTTGAGCCGGCGCTGTATCTCGCGCACATCGGTGAATTCGGTAAGTTTGTTGGCGTTACTATCCCACCCCGGGTTGAAGGTCAGTAGATTCGCTTCGAACATGCCATGAAACAGCCCGATGACATAATCGCCATTCCTCATCATCAACCAGTTCTGTGCTGCATCGCCGCCGAAGACGCTGAAGCCCAGCTTTTCGTAAAAGGCCCGCGACGCTGCGAGATCCTTGACCGCCAGGCTGATCGAGAATGCGCCGAGTTCCATACCGCTCGCCTTTCACTGTAGAGAACAGGAGAACAAGAGAACAGGAGAACAAGAGAACAGGAGAACAAGAGAACAGGAGAACAAGAGAAC
>CALLZL010000655.1 GCA_937859575.1 uncultured Chloroflexota bacterium | reverse complement strand
CACGGGCACCCCGTGCGTGGCGGGGGTTGGGTTAAACGTCACCGGCGGCGTGTCTGGGTGTGGGTGGGGAAACCGGCCGGGGGGGGGGCTCGCCCCGCCCCGTCGTGCTGTTCCGCGATGGTTGGCCTGGTCAGGGCGACTCGTCGGCGATGATCGTCGCTTTCAGGCCGTCGGCGGTCGCGCTGATCTCAACCACCGTCTGTGCTTCGGGGCGCACGACGACATCATCGAGCACGAGTGCTGAATCGCCGGTGATCTCGATGCGGTAGCTTCCAGGCATCAGCGAGACAATCGTGCCGAGTTCGCCCCGGTATTGCTCGACGCCGGCCGTATCGAGCACGCGGTAGTCGAGCGAGACGGCCTGTTGCAGTGCTTCTTCAAGCTGTGCGGCGTTGGTTGCATCAAAGTATTCACCACCACCGTTTTCGGCAATCGCCCGTAGCCGATCCTGCCAATCCTGATTATCGACGCTAAAGCCGATCACACTAATACGAACATTTGGATACTCGGCTTTGATGCGGCCGGCAACCTCGGCCGGCTGGCCACCGCATGTTTCGTCGCCATCACTCACGAGCACAACAAGGATCTCTTCCGAAACCCCGGCCAGGCTGCTACCAAGCTGTTCGAGTGTCAGCCCGATCGGTGTGCGGCTGCGGACGACCGGGCGCACAGCGGTGATCTGCGCGATCAGTTGTTCGCGGTTAAGCGGTGCAGTCGGCACAATCAGTTCAACATCATTACAATCGGCAGTGCGGCGGTGGCCATACGACCACAGCGCCACATTGGTGGTATCGGGCAACTGGTTCACCAGCGCGGTCAGTGCATTATGGGCAACATCGATCCGTGTTGTTGTGCTGATCACCTCGAGCATGCTCCCCGATGCATCAAGAATGAGGTCGATCCGGCCAACGGTACGGATCACTTCATCCCCTTCGGCCGGGCGCACAAGCAGATTTCCGGGGAGCACCGCTGTCGCCGTCGGCGGCAAAGGCTCGGGTGTCGCCGTGGGTGGAATGGGAGTTGGCGGGATGGGGGTTGGGGTTGGCTCAGGTGTTGCAGTAGGTGGAATGGGAGTTGGTGTTGGAACGATAGCGACTTCCGGTTCCGGGCGTGGCCAGAGCAGCGCTGCGGCAATTGCACCCAGCACCAGAATCACCAGAGTCACGGCGATTGGTATGATTGGGGGTTTGCGTTTTGGGCGTGGCGGTGGCACGGCTGCCGGCACACCGCCGCGCGTGATCTCAAGTTTCAGGCGTGCATCGGCAAGCAGCCCTTCAACCTCGGGGTAGGCATTACCGGCCTGCTGCTGGAGCTGGGTAAATGCCGCGATTGCGACTTCCCAGCGAGCCTCGCGAAAATGTTCGAGCGCTTCAGCATAGAGCAGATCGGTTTCCGGAGTTCGCTGTCCACTCACCGTGATACCTCAACTAGCGCAGGCCCGGCATGCTATTGCCGAAGACCTGGGGTGAAAGAGAGACATTATGATACTGTAACTGTTCGAGGAATCGTGGCCGCAGCCCGGTTGGCAGAATGCGCCCCATGACGCGCCCGTCACGGATCCCCTGATGCTGGAAGAGGAAGATATCGGACATCGACACAACATCATTCTCCATGCCGGTGACTTCACAGACGTGTGTAATGCGGCGCGAGCCATCCTGCATCCGTTCGAGTTGAACGATCACATGCACAGCCGATGCAATCTGTTCGCGAATAGCACGATGCGGCAGTTCCATACCGGCCATCATCACCATGGTTTCGAGGCGGCGGATGGCATCACGCGGATTGTTGGCGTGCAGGGTTGTCATCGAGCCGTCGTGGCCGGTATTCATTGCCTGGAGCATGTCGAGTGCCTCGCCCGAGCGGCACTCGCCGACGACGATGCGATCGGGGCGCATACGGAGCGAGTTGACGACCAGATCGCGCATCGAGATTTCGCCGCGACCTTCAATATTCGACGGCCGTGATTCGAGTGTCACGACATGGCGCTGCTGCAGTTGGAGTTCGGCGGCATTCTCAATCGTGATAATCCGGTCGCTTTCAGGAATAAACGACGAGAGCACGTTGAGCATGGTTGTTTTGCCGGTACCAGTACCGCCGGCAATGATGATATTCAGGCGCCCAAGCACACATGCACGCAGGAACTCCATCAATTCTGGTGATGCGCTCCCACGGTGAATCAGATCGGTAGCTTTAAGTGGAACTTTCGAGAACTTGCGGATCGTCAGGGTGCTGCCGTTCAGGCAGAGTGGTGGAATAACGGCATTGATCCGGCTCCCATCCGGCAGGCGGGCATCGACCATAGGTGTTGTTTCGTCGCAACGGCGGCCGAGCGGCGAAATAATGCGATCAATAATCCGGCGCACGTGTGATTCGTCGTTGAAACGGAGGGCTGTTTCCGAGAGCCGGCCATTGCGTTCGATCCAGATCTGATCTGGGCCGTTGACCATGATTTCGCTGACGGTATCATCGGCAAGTAGCTCTTCGAGCGGGCCGAGGCCGAGCATTTCCGACTGCGCCAGGCGAGTCAGGCGGGCCCGTTCGCGATCGGGTACGACGCGGCCGGAGCGCTCGATCTGCTCGGTAATCAAGGTGGCAATCCGGCGTGCATAATAATCCGGATCCTGCCGATTGGTCGGCCCTTCGTTCTCGGAAAGCAGCCGGGCTTGTACCTGCTCGATCAGTTCGCGATCTTCACGCGAAATTTTGACCACCGGTGCAGGTGGGGCCGGATCGGGTGGCGGTGCCACCGGTTCGGGCTGCACCACCGGCGGATCGGCGGGGGGGGGGCGGGAATTGGGCTGCGCTTGTGGGTCCGCGGCTTTGGGGGCGGGTGGGGATCGTAAACGTTGTTGGATATTCGTTCTTCCTCCTTCCTGCAGAGCTATGGTTATGCCTGCCCGCGAAGCATGCCCAGAATACCGCGACGTTCGCCTGAACCGGGTGTACCGTGTTCGGTGCGAGCGGCAGCAGCATCCGGATCGTTACTGAGGGTGATCGGAACAACATCATCGCCAGAAACATACGCTGCGAGTTTGAGCAAGCTCTGCGCAACCCAACTCTTGGGGAATGAGCTGACGACCGGTACCCCGCGATTCACACTCTCGGTGACGAATTTCCCTTCGCTTGGAATGGTAGCATCGACACGATGCCGCAGATGTTTTTCGACATCCTGGATCGAGACGCCATTGACACTTGGAAAGCGATTGAGCACGAACGATATACGGCCATTGGTCAGCTGCTGTTCGTGGGTGCGCTCAAGGAAATTCCGGGCATTGCGCAACGCCGGCACCTCGGGCGTCGCAACGACGAGCAGTTCATCGGCACGTTGCATGAGCTGTTCGGTCAGTTCATCGATCAGAGTCCATGTATCGCAGACGACATAACTATAGCGATTACACAGGCTGTCGAGCAGCCGATTCACCTGCTCGGTGGTGACCTGGCCGGCAAATTCGGGTGCATCGGGTGCCAACAGCACACTGACTCCCGAGGCGTGGCTCTGCATGACACGGTCGAGCATGGCATCGTCGATCTCTTCGGAACGCGGCAAGAGATCCTGGAGAGTGTATTTCGGTACCAGATTCAGGTGAACGGCAACATCGCCAAACTGAAGGTCGAAATCGACGAGGGCGACCTTCCCGCCACTGAGGCGGCGTAGTGCGACGGCGAGGTTGGCGGCAACGACGGTAGTGCCGACACCACCTTTTGGTGCAGCAACCACCACCAGCTTCCCACGGGTATGATTATGTGTCGCTGCAGATGGGATCATCAGCTGGGTACGCCGATCGAGTTCGGTGCTGACGAGTGAGCGCAGGCTATGGGTCAGCTCGGCATAATCTATGGGCCGGCCAACGATATCGCGCGCACCGGCAGCGACCAGGCGTCGCAGTGTTGCCACATCGGGTGATCTGGCAAGTGCTATGCACAATGTACCCGGCACATTGATGAAAATGTCACGAATGATCTGCTCGGTCTGTTCGAGCTCGCGATCAATAATGACGACATCGGGCCGATTCTGCTGTACAAAACCGACGCCCGCCGAGATGCTGCCGATCCGTTCGACACTCTCGACATCCGGCTCTTGCGACAGGCGATTGATCCAGTCCTGTTCTAGCTGATCGGGTGATGTGATGATCACGATACGAATTGGTTTTACAGCCATACCGCCATACTCCCTGTACACGACACGTGATGACATAGAGGCGCACATGCCGCCGGTTGAAGGTTGCTCTGTTTGTATACCTTATTTTGTTATCTATAGGATACCTCATTCCTATTACCAGAACCATGACGGTTTTGTGGCGAATGGTTAAGCTTTTATAGTCGGCACTAGTAATCCCGTGATACCCCGACCGGCGGGGTATCACGGGAGGCGGTGTTGTGGGAACAATTGTGGATTTCGCCTGAAGAAAGGTGCGGGCTTTTTGGAACGATATAGCCAGGTGCAAAACGATTGATCATTGGGCCCGCGCGCATCTTGCACATGCGGGCGGGATGCTCGCGCTCCCGGGATGCGGATGACTCAAGATTTCTGCACCTGGCTATAGGGCTATGTGGCGCGATGCCCCTGCCTGATCTGCAGGCATGTTGGAATACCTATGAAGACACGCGGCGGACGACTTCGATGCCGTTCATGGCCATGTGGTGCAGGAAGAGCACATGGTGCAGTTCACCGTCGTGTGCATAGATTCCCAGATCATGTGCTACGGCAACCGGCGTGTCAAATGTATCGACAGCATCGGCCGGCACGATCACGCGGCGGGCGAAGTTACCGGCGTTCGCTTCAAGTCGTAACTGCATGGCCGCCTGATAGGTACAGAGATCACTACAGTCGCCGACGACGATAAACCGGTCGATCTGAGGTCGGGCAGCGATCCATGCGCCCAGGCCAGTGCCGATCTGTGAACTGATTGAGTTTTTGGGGAAGATCGCGATCGAATCGTAGAACGGCAGGGCCTTGAGTTCGTCAACCGCCTCGCTCTCGCGGGTGCCGCGCAGACAGTGAGGCGGGTAGACGGCAAATTCGGGGGCTGCGGGGTCGTGCGTATCCTGTGTCAGGGCAAAGTTGCGCATACCGGCGGCATAGGCCCGGCTGAAGAGCTCGCTGACCGGATTGACAAGCCGGCCGACCCGTTCGCTTGCCAGTGGCCCACTGACACAGAAACCGTTGATGACATCGATCGAAATGAGTGCGACCCGTTCCGGCTCGCCGGCGATCACCTCTGCTAGAGGGAGATCGGATAATTGGGCGTACCATTGATCAAGATAGGCCAGAAATGGCATGGCATGTTCGGTAAGTTTGATCGTCATAGCAGTTGCTCCTTATTTATTGTTATTATGACACTAATATAGCATAGTTTTTTTCTTTGTCAAGCGCTCATCGTACGATCAGGTCTTGTTGTTGCGGTAGAGCTCTTTGAGGCGCAGGTAACTACGAACGGTACGGGCGATTCGCTCGCGATGTGCCGGGCTCAGTGGTTTAATCATTGCAGGGATCCCGACGACCAGTGAAGCAGGAGGGATCTGCATGCCCTCGGTGACGAGGGCACGAGCGGCGATCAGGCTTCCGCTGCCGATATGGGCATGATTCAACACGACCGCGCCGATACCGATCAAGACCTGTGGCTCGACCGTGCAGCCGTGGACGACCGCGGCATGGCCGATCGAGACTTCATCGCCAATAGTGAGGAACGCATCGGGATCGGCATGCAGGATCGTACCGTCCTGAATATTGCAGCGTTCACCGATCCGTATCCGGCTATTATCGCCACGGATCACCACCATTGGCCAGACACTACTGTCGGCGCCGATCGTGACACTGCCGCTGACAATTGCGTGTGGCGAAATATAGGCGCTTGGATGAATTTCGAGTCGGTTGGTTGGATCGGGAAAGGTTTCCTGGTGCATACGGGTTCCTCGGTTAGCGCTTGAGGCGATAGAGATCGGCATATGGGCGATCAAGCACCAGTTCGACCGGCAGGTCGGCGACACTGGCGGGGTGGGCCAAAAAAAAAAGAGGGCGGTGGGGGGGGGGGGGGTCGGGGCGGGGGGGGAA
>CALLZL010000654.1 GCA_937859575.1 uncultured Chloroflexota bacterium | reverse complement strand
CCGTACCGATTTCTTTCGGGAGTCGACTGCGATCCGCCGGGCACACGAAAACAAACGATAGCTGGTGTTGCCCAATCCATGCTCAGTTATGAGCAATGCCTGTACGATATCGTTCTTATCCTAGAAGCGAGCCGCACTGCCCTCGCCGGCGAACCGGAGAATTGCCAGTAGTGCAAGGACGGCGATGGTAACGAGCAGAGTGATACTAGCAGGACGAGCCAATTGTACCAGATGCCTGATCTGCTTGTGATATCCCATCAGTATAGCCGTGGGAAGTAGTAGGGTAAGGAAGAGGGTGCCGACGATGCCAAACCAGCTCAGCAACGCCACCGGCCAGTAGGTAATGGCAATGTTGGTGTAAATTGCAAGCCAGACCAACCCATTCAGCGCTACTACGCCAGCAAGCTCGCGCCATTGCCCCACGACCGGTACATCACGCTCAGCGTCCGCGCGCAGGGCTTGGTTGAACATGTAGACCAGCAATACTCCAAAAGTCGTGCCCGCCCCAATCCCGGTCAGCGCCCGCAGCCGGTCCTTTGGGGTATGGAAACGCGGCCAGCTGCGGTCGTCGAAGAGCAAATGGAGCCCGGGGAGCGCCATCACCGCCACAGCAAGCGCGAGTGTGGCGAGGATTATAGGCGGCGGCAGGCGAGCAGCACGACTGCGTCCGATCGCCCAGAGTGCGAGGATCGTACTGAGTGCGGCACTGTAGATGCCCGTATTTCGTGCGCAAAGCGGCAATTGTACGCCGCCGAGCGCCACGTTGTGCACTTGGGCGCAGACACCATGCACTGCAACGTAGAGTTTCCGTTGGAGCGGGATGCCAGGCCAACCAATCAGTGCCACAGCCAACACAACAAGCAGCCCGCCGAGTAGGTAGCGCCACAATATGTTGGCAGGCTCGCGTTCTCTTTGATTATGCGCAGTACGCTCAGCGATGCGTCGCTGCGCCAGTGCTACTACCTCCTCAGGCGTTAAGAGTGTCATCGTCGAGTTCCTTCTGTGGGACGTTGGCGGCTTCGGCCACTGCGTGGCTTGAAGCCCGACAATGCGGGGCGGTCTTCAACGACCTGCTCAGTATCCAGATTCATACGCTTCCGACGAGCTACGGTTTTCAGAAAAGCAGCACTTTGCAGACCCAGCACGAGCAGCACCAATACCAATGATGGATACCGGAACCAATCAGGTGGGGGCGCGCTCCCGCGGTGAAACGACTCCGTGAAGTGGATAAACAGATAATAGAGGGCATGCAGGGCAACGAGGTAGAACACAGTATAGGCAGCATACTGCAGCCACTTCCACGCCGATGCTCCAAGTAGTGTCAATGCCCAGTTTGACGATGTTGCAACCAATACCAGCGAGATTAACATCGCCGCCGCGCCAGTAGCATTGGCGAGTCCAAAGCCTGGTTCAACCCGAGCGTAACGTGCGAGTTGAGGAATATATTCATAGCCAAAGAACCGCATGACATCCCAGCGAATCCATCCATCTATGGTCACAATTGAGTGAATCAACGCCAGAATACCGAACCAGATACCGATTTCTCTCCTCCAAGGGAGCAGCCTATTGGTGACCGGCCACAGCTTCGCCAGAGGGCCGATTGCGAGCGTTATAATGAGCAACACGAAGCTGCTGTCGCCAGATGCACGCCAGAGTCGGTGCTCTTCCGACCAGTTCATACGACTGATCCAGAATAACCCGACAAGTGCGCCAGCCATAACACAGACGATGACATGTCGTTGAAAAACAGCCCGGTGTGCTGCGCTCATGAGCCCTCGATTTCGCCTCTATCTCTACAGCGTCGAGCAGAGCACTTGATCATGCTCATGGCCACTGTCGTGCTCGCCGCGCGCCCCACCGGGCGCAATCGAACTGCACCTTGCTCTAGTAATTACACGAACGATAGGCTGAACGTGTGCTGTCGTCAAATTGCCTTGCCCACAACTCATTGGAAGTACAAAACTTCGCTCACTGTGTGCCAAAAGGTACAGCAATGTGGCATATGTGAGAGGCATGAACCTAGACTTCGGCTGCTGTTCCGTTCTTTGAGCATACAATTTGACAGCTATTTGGATTGTTTGCTATTGTCGGTGCCATCGAAGAGTCAAGAATTCGTAAAGGAAGAGGTTACCAAACTCGCCCACATTTCGTCTTGTGTTCGACGTATGTGCCGTGCCGTCCATTACCCACGCTATCTGCGTCGCGCTGAGAAGGCCGAATACGCCATCACCGTGACTCAGGAAAACGAGACACCATACGTGGTACGGTATCACCAGGCTCCTCACCCCGTGAGGCAGCAGAAGGACTTTCATGACCTCGTCATCCTCAGGCGCCGACCATGACGTCGACGCGCTCCAGAATCGTGCGCGCCGTCGGCGACAACGTTTCGTATCATCGACAGCAACGGCCCTTGTGCTCCGCACTATGTTCTCTGGGGCAGCCGTTCGTGATGTGCTTCGGTCGATTCCGCTGCGCTACACACTTCATTTCCTCGTCATCATGTTCGTGCCGATCGCGGCAATACTCAGTTCGGCGCCTCTCACCTTTGGACCACGAAGCGCCCTGCTTCCAGCACCCTCTGTGGTATCGATGGAACAGTCCTCGGACTTCGTCATTCCACTAGCGCCGTTGAGCTTAGACGACAACGCACACCGTGAGGCACCAGTTCCTGACTCAGCGTTTGCCGAGATCGACGCGCTGCCAATCTCCGCACTCCTCCAAATCCAGCCTGTCGCGGCGACAATTGCCGCTGAGGTTGCCAATGTGCGCAGCGGACCGGGCATCGCGTACGACGCAATGGCTAGGCTATCGGCCGAGACATCGTTACAACTGGTCGCGCGTTATGAGGACTGGTATCAGGCTCAGACGAGTGACGGCCAGATAGTCTGGATCGCCGCCGAGCTTCTCGACACCGACTTCATCGCTGCCGATCTCCTGCCGGAGCCAGCGAGCATCCCCGCACCACCGCCGCCTAAGGTAGCGCGGGTCATCGAAGACGGGTTGAATCTGCGCGACGGACCGAGCACTGAGTATGTAGGGATGGTCAAGCTTCCTGTAAATATCCAACTTGACTTGCTGGCGCGTTTCGGTGATTGGTTCCAAGTGCAGACACCTGACGGGCAGATCGGTTGGGTGACGAGTCGGTTCCTCACAATTGATCCCGGCATCACTGAGCGTGTAGAAGTAGTGACCCAGATCCCGGATCTGACTCCAGCGCTAGTGGCATTGGTTCGCGAAGCGCAAGTGAACCTACGTGGCGGGCCAGGCACTGCCTACGACAAGCTTGGCACGCTTGACGCCGATGTGCAACTCGAACTGCTGGCGCGTTACAAGGATTGGTTCAAGGTGCGCACGCCGCGCGGAACAGAGGGTTGGATCTCGATGGAACTCATGGACGTGAGCCCGTATGTCACACGCCGCGTTCCACAGGCGCGCTCAGCGCCCGCGCTCCCGCGTACCGCATCGCAGCCAACGACCGGCATCCGCAGCCCAGTTCAGTTTGCGCCAGCGTCCACTACCAGCGGGCCGGTACAATTCGCACTGCAGTTTGTTGGGTCACCCTACGTCTGGGGTGGATCGGACCCGAAGACTGGTTTCGACTGTAGCGGCTTCACGAAGTACGTCTACGCGCAGTACGGCGTCAGCTTGCCGCACAGCTCGGTGGGTCAATACAATACGCAGTACGGCACGGCGATTTCGAACCCGTCGGATCTCATGCCTGGTGACATCGTCTTCTTCGTGAACACCTACCGGCGCGGCATCAGCCATGTGGGCATCTATATTGGCGGCGGCGATATCGTGCAGGCATTAACGCCGGGGCGCGGGGTAGGGATCGCGAACCTAAACCAGCAGTATTGGGCGAGTCGCTACTACGGTGCAATTCGGCCTAATCGCTAGACAGTCAGCATTACCTACACCAAGCCAAGCAAGAGGAATCGGGGTTAATGACAATGTGCATCATCTTCTGTGATGTATCGCATACTGTCCATGATTGGCTTGCTCTGAGGCGTAGAGGCTTTCACGCCGCATCTATGAATTCTCCTGCCCGGTGATGCCGTACTTTCCCATGCGGTAAAGCAATGTATGGCGGGTGAGACCAAGCAACTCAGCGGCTTTGCTTTTGTTGCCATGAGCTTTGACAAGCGCCTGGCGGATAAGTTGTTGCTCGATGTCGTCTAATATGATGCCGTCTGACGGCAGTTGGAACGGCCTGTGCGAGACACGCTCGACCGAGTTACGCAGTATCGTCGGCAGGTGTTCAAGATCGATCGGCCCATTCCCGGCGCGTGCAAGCGCCGCAGCAACCGTCGCACGCATCTCCGCCACATGCTCAGGCCAGTCGTACTGTTCGAGCGCCTGCTGCGCCAACGGCGTGATTTCTACCGCCCCAGCGAAATGCCGCGCGAGGAGGAGTATATCGCCGCCGCGGTCTCGCAGAGGCGGCAGCTTGAGACGCAGCGGCAGATTCATGAGCAGTGACGCTGGTAGTACCATATCGTCGGTTGCCACAACCAGGACGCGCGGCCCAATCCCGGCCGGTCGCGCATCGAGCGCATCGCCGAGCGTAGATGCGAGTCCTTCGTCATCCTCCAAACCGCAGATCAGAAGCGTCCCGCGCCCTACTTCTGACCATGCCCCATGGCGGGCTCCCTCGCCAAATAGTGCGGCCTGCCGGACGCCAGGTTGGGATAACTGCACATCAAAAAGAACGAAAGGGGCAGTGCCGCGCGCGCTTGCGCTATGAATCGCTCGAGCAAGCGTGGTTCGCCCGCTACCCTCGGGACCAACCAAAAGCAGCGGTTCGTCGGCCTGTGCGGCTAGATGAGCCTGCTCGATTACCCGCTGCCAAGCAGGCGAGACCCCAACTAATGCATCCAGCGCAGGAAAAGAGCTTTGTGCTGCTGCGAACTGCGCAAGTTTCTGCTGCATCGCCCGACGCTCCAGCGCCCGTGCTATCTTGAAGGTAATCTCCTCAACGTCGAACGGCTTGCGTAGGAAGTCGGCCGCGCCGAGTTGCATCGCCTCTACCGCCGTTGCGACTGTGCCATATGCCGTTAGCAGGATCACGACCACCTCTGGTTGGCGCTCGCGCAGTCGTCGGAGCACGGTCAACCCATCCTCGCCCTTCAGTTTCAGGTCTAGGAGCACCAAGTCGACCGGTGTTTGATTTAGCATGGCAACACCGTCATCACCGCTCTCGGCGACCTGCACGGTGTAGCCAGCTTGTTCGAGCGCTTTGCCAAGAATCCAGCGCATATTTGGTTCATCATCAATGATCAATACGTTCCGTGTTGCCATGCACCCCTCGTAGGAGAATATATGTTCTCTTTTAGATTGTGAAACGGGATTCCATCTGATGCCTACCGGTGCTGCATCGACTGTTGTCAGTATATGGTGGCGATCGACGCCTGATCAGGCGGGATGGACACTGCAGCAGACGCATTCCTCGGTCGTTGCTCTGCGGGCTGAGGGCCAGACAATGGGAGTCGGATAACAAAAGTCGTCCCACGGGCTGGCTCGCTCTGCACGTCAATCGTGCCGCTGTGTTCCTGTACAATCTGCTGCACGATGCTCAGTCCGAGCCCCACACCGTCATCGCGGGTGGTGAAGAACGGGTCAAATACGCGCTGTAGGTCGTCCATGGCGATCCCCCGCCCAGTATCACGGACAACCAGTGTGGCCGCCGTACGTTGCCCATCACCGGTAAATGCCACGTGAACGCTAACATGTCCACCGAATGGCGTAGCCTGTATGGCATTCATCAGCAAGTTGACCAACGCCTGGTGCAGCAAATCGCCATCCCCGTCCATAACTGGTGCGGCACTACTTTCCAGCACCCCGCACAAAACACCATGTTGGCTCGCGTATGCGCGCGTCAGCGCCACCGCGCGCTCCGCGAGGGCACGGAGGTCGACTGACCCACGCGCGAGCGGACGTGGGCGCGCATACGCGAGCAGTTGCTCGATCAACCGGTCGACCCGGTCGACCTCGCTCTGGATCACTTGTGTATACTCACCGAGCTTCTGGTCGCCTCCAAGAGCGCCCTGGAGCATCTGTGC
>CALLZL010000653.1 GCA_937859575.1 uncultured Chloroflexota bacterium | reverse complement strand
CTAGTGACTGGAGTTCAGACGTGGGCTCTTCCGATCTAGCGCCAGGTGCGCCGGATCGGCACGCGGCATTAACTGCTCGGCGCCGAACTCCTGCGCATATTCGGCCCGCGCCTCGGCGGTTTCACGCCGGCTGCTGATCACCGACCATGCGACATAACTGACGATGCCGATCGTCAGCAGCAGGCCGTCGAGCATGCCGATGTTGCCGTCGAGCGCCAGCGCGACCAGCAGCAGCGAGATTCCGATCATGAGCGGTACTTCGCGCCGCACCAGTTGCACCGATACGCTCAGCGGCAGAATAATGGCGCAGATGCCGATGATCACCAGGATGTTGAAGATATTACTGCCAATCACATTGCCGACCGCGATGTCGGAATTACCGCTCATGCCGGCCTGAATACTGACGGCCAGTTCTGGGGCACTGGTGCCGAATGCGACGACCGTGAGGCCGATGACGAGTGGTGAGATACCGGCAACGGCGGCTAGTGCCGATGCGCCGCGCACAAGGAGTTCGCCGCCGACCACCAGCAGCACCAGGCCGGCAAGGAGTGTCAGGATGACCATCAGCATAGCAGGTGTTGATCCCTTTCATTACAGTATTGCACAAGGCATGTTCAGCGTTCGAGGTAAGTGCGTACGGCGCGTGTAAGCCCTTTGTAGACGAGTGCGTATGATTCGTCGATCAAATCGCGCACCATGGCATCGGGCAGGGTGCCGTCGAGTGTGACGGTGATCCAGTGGCGTTTGTCGAGATGATAACCAGGGCCGATGGCGGCGAACTCATCGCGCAGCATCTGGCCATGCAGTGGATCACATTTGAGCGAAATCGTTGCCGGCCGGCTGTTGAGTGAGACGAGGGCAAACATCTTGCCGCCGATCTTGAGGACCAACGGATCGGGGCCAAATGGGAAATCTTCAACCATACCATGCTTCCCGCGCAGATAAGCCCTGAGTGCTGCAATATCGGTCACGGAGTGCCTCCTCGCTTCACGAGTGATCAGGTGTATTGTAATGGGTTTTGTGCCGCTTCGGATGATCGGCCTCAACCGGCTCTGGCCTGGTTCAACCCACAGCTTGTGCAATATGGTACAATAGTGCTACTTTCAATCGGAACCTGAGAAAAAGGGACAGGAGAACGTTTCCCATGATACCCGAAACACATCTTGATCTGCTCGAAAGCACGGCACTGGCGCATGTCGCTACCATTGACGCCAACGGCGCACCGCAGGTGAACCCGGTCTGGTTTGGATGGGATGGCACCCACCTGCGCTTCAGCAACACCAAAACGCGCCAGAAGTATCAGAATGCACTGCGCGATCCACGGGTCGCGGTTTCGATTGTTGATCCAAACAACCCCTATCGCTACCTTGAGATACGTGGCGAAGTGGTGGCGATCGAAGAGGATCCGGATCTCGATTTCATCAATGCCATGGCCAAGAAGTACCTCGGCATGGAGAAGTACCCCTGGCATCGCCCCGGCGACGAACGGGTAGTGCTGGTGATCAAGCCGCAGCGCACCACGCAGATGGGGTAGCGCAGAGCTGGTTGGATGGTGTCTGGTGCGGCGGCAGGTAGATCGCCGGCCGCCGCACTACCAGGGTATAAGGTGATTGTATGGCGGAACATCGCCCACTCTTAATGGTGATCGACGGGCATGCGCTGGCGTTTCGTGCCTTCTATGCACTGGCCGAAGCCGGGCTGCGTGCTTCAAATGGCGAGCCGGCCTTTGCTGTGTTCGGCTTTGCCTCGATCATGCTGAATGCAATCGACGAACACCACCCGAAGTATCTGGCGGTGACGTTTGATATCGGGCGAACATTCCGCGACGATCTCTATACCGAGTATAAGGCCGGCCGCGCCGAGACGCCGGCTGAATTCGAGCCGCAACTCGCCCGTATCAAGCAGATGCTGGGTGCGTTCAATATCCCGATCTATACCGCCGAAGGGTACGAAGCCGATGATGTGATCGGCACCCTGGCGCGTCAGGCGACTGCCGCCGGTGTCGAGACGCTGATCCTGACTGGTGATACCGATACGCTGCAACTGGTCGATTCGCATGTGAAGGTGCTGCTGGCCAACCCGTTCGGCCAGCGTATGTCGACGAAGGTGTACGATCTGGATCAGGTGACGGAGCGTTACAAAGGGCTGCAACCCAACCAACTCGCCGATCTGCGTGGCCTGAAAGGCGATGCGTCGGATAACATCCCGGGGGTGAAGGGGATCGGCGAGGCGGGTGCGATTGCGCTGCTTAATCAGTTTGGCAGTATCGAGGGGTTGTACGAGCATCTGGCCGAAGCGCCGAAACGCTATCAGAAGCATCTGGATGGCCAGCGTGAAGCAGCTGCGTTCAGCAAGAAGCTGGCAACCATCGTGTGTGATGCGCCAGTACAGCTCGATCTCCAGGCGGCAACGCTGCGCGAGTATGATCGCGCAGCGGTGATTGCGCTCTTCCAGGAGCTCGAAATGGGGGTCAACCTGCTCAAACGCCTGCCGGCCAGCGGCGCGGCGGTTGCGCTCGCCGAGCTGCCGGCGGCACCGGGCAGCACCCAGCAGGCCGATATGTTTGCGCCGGTGGCTGGTGATGGGCCGCAGCAGATGGCCATGTTCGACATACCGGCTGCCACGCGGGCAGCGGCAACCCCCAGTGTGCCGCTACGGCCGGCCGCCGGCGAGTACGAGGCGGTACGGGCATCCGAACAACTGGCCGAAGTGGTTGTGGCACTGCAGAACGCAACAGCACTGGCGTTCGATACCGAAACCACCGGAATCAGCCCCATGACGAGCGATCTGGTTGGGATCTCGCTGGCCATTCGGCCCGGCCATGCATGGTACCTGCCGGTCGGCCATCAGGATGCGCCACAACTGCCGCGTGAACAGGTGCTCGATGCACTGCGGCCGTTCTTTGCCGATCCGCAGCTGCCCAAGTATGCCCATCACGCCAAGTTCGATATCGAAGTGCTGGGGGTGGCAGGGGTGCCGGTTGCCGGCCTGACATTCGATACCATGCTGGCGGCGGCGCTGCTCGACAAGCGGCGCGGCCTGAAAGAGGTGGCATTTATCGAACTCGGCAAGGGCAAGAATCAGATCCCCTTCGACGCGGTGCCGATCGAACGCGCCACTCCCGATGCCGCCGCCGATGCCGACATGACGCTCCGGCTGCAGCATGCGCTGGCACCGCAGATCGAGGCCGCCGGGCCGGTCGGGCGGATCTTCTACGACCTCGAGATGCCGCTTATTGATGTGCTGGTGCGCATGGAACAGGCCGGCATCGGCCTGGATGCCGACTATATGCGCAGTTTGGGAAGGCGGCTTGGCGAACGGATCAGCACCCTCGAACACGAGATCCACACTATCGCGAAGCGGCCGTTTAATATCAATTCCGGTGATCAGCTCAGTGATGTGCTCTTCGGTACGATCGGCCTTTCGCCCGATGGCCTGGCGAAAACTGCAACCGGGCGCATCTCGCTGACGGCGGCGGTGCTCGAAGATCTGCGGGCCAGTGATACCAGCGGCATGATCGATCTGATCCTGCGCTATCGCCAGATCAGCAAACTCAAATCGACCTATGTCGATGCACTGCCGGATCTGGTCAACCCGGCGACCGGCCGGGTGCATACCAGCTATAGCCAGCTTGGTGCCGCTACCGGCCGCCTGGCATCGCTCGATCCGAACCTGCAGAATATTCCGACCCGCACCGAGGAGGGGCGTGAAGTACGGCGCGGCTTTGTAGCGGCCGCCGGCCATGCGCTTGTCGCTGCCGACTATTCGCAGATCGAGCTGCGCGTACTGGCGCATATTACGCAGGATGCCAACCTGGTGCGTGCCTTCCAGGAGAACCAGGATATTCATGCGGCAACGGCGGCCCAGCTCTTCGGCGTGGCCGAGCACGAGGTGACCAAGAACCAGCGGCGGGTGGCGAAGACGACCGTGTTTGGTGTGATCTATGGTATCAGTGCCTTTGGCCTGGCACCGCGTATCGGTACCAGTCGCAGCGAGGCACAATCGCTGATCGACAACTTCTTTGCGCGCTTTCCGGCAGTACGCGAATATATCGATCGCACCCTCGAAGATGGGCGCCGCGACGGCTATGTGCAGACCCTCTTCGGCCGGCGGCGATCCATGCCCGAGCTGCGGGCCGGTGGGGCACGGGCGCGGGCGGCCGAGCGTGAAGCGATCAATCACCCGATCCAGGGCACCGCTGCCGATATCATGAAGATCGCTATGATTCATGTCGATCAGGCGCTGCGTGATTCCAGCCTGGCGACAAGAATGTTGCTCCAGGTTCACGATGAGCTGATCTTCGAAGCCCCCACCGGCGAGGTTGCGGCGACGGTGGCATTGGTTCGCGAGCGCATGGAAGGCGCGTATGCGCTGCAGAACGTACCACTACGAGTCGAAGTTGAAAGCGGGCCGAACTGGGAAGAGTTGCGGCCGATCGAATGACAGAAGCGTTATATCATCACTGGCGGGCACTCATCAGCATCTCATCGGGGGATGCGATACTCGCGGCATGGGATATGCTACAATGCAGTAGGGTGACGCCATGCCACCGACATCATTTCGTGAAACACAGGGGAAGCGACCTGTCATGTCTTCGATCGCCGAACCAATCCAGCAGCCGCTGACACGCCAGCAGATCCAGGTTTCCGACGCACTGCCGACCTTTTCGATCGTTGCGCCGGTGTATAACGAGCAAGAGTTGCTGCCCGAGTTTTATCGCCGGGTTGTGGCTGCCATGGAGCCGCTTGGTGAACCATTCGAGCTTGTGCTCGTCAATGATGGTTCGCGTGATCGCAGCGCCGAGATCATGCGTGAGCTGCACGAGCAGGATCCACGCGTCAAGGTGCTGAACTTCTCGCGCAACTTCGGCCACCAGCTGGCGATTACCGCTGGTACCGACTATGCGCGTGGCCGAGCGGTGGCGGTGATCGATTCCGACCTGCAGGATCCCCCCGAGGTGATTCCACAGATGATCGAGCGCTGGCGCGAAGGATACCAGGTAATCTATGGGGTACGCGCCGAGCGCGAAGGCGAAACGGCCTTCAAACTGGCAACCGCATCGGTCTTCTACCGACTCATCCGGCGCATTACCAATGTCAACATTCCGGTTGATACCGGCGACTTCCGCCTGATGGATCGCAAGGTGGTCGATGCGCTCTCATCGATCCGCGAACACCACCGCTTTATGCGCGGCCTTTCGGTATGGGTCGGCTTTCGCCAGGTGGGTGTGCCGTACAAGCGCGATGCACGCAAAGCTGGCGAAACAAAATACCCGCTGCAGAAGATGCTCAAGTTTGCCATGGATGGAATCACTGCGTTCTCGTATCTGCCGTTGCAGCTGGCCACCTACCTCGGCTTTGGGATCGCCGGCCTGAGTGCGCTGGGGATGGTTATTGCGATCATTCTGCGGCTTGCGACCGGGATCAACGCGCTGGAAGGGCAGGCGACAACCCTGGTAGTCGTGTTGTTCCTCGGCAGTATTCAGCTGATTGTCTTTGGTATTTTTGGGGAATATCTCGGCCGGATCTATGATGAAGTCAAACGCCGGCCGCTGTATATCGTCGGCGAGGCACTCGGCTTCGAGGACGGTGACGAACGCAGGTAGGGTATGGTCAGCGGGCGCGTCGTGCGTCTCTTTACGGCGAATGCCGAGTTTCAGCAGATCGAGGCGCTGCGCAACAACCGTAACCGCCGCCATCGGGCGCAGGTCTTCTTTGTTGAAGGCGTGCGCCCGATTTCGTTGGCGGTACGCCATAGCTGGCCGATCGAGGCGCTCTGCTATGCGGCCGAGACGCCACGTTCGGGCTGGGCAAGCGAGATGTTGCAGCAGGCGCAGCCACGTGTCGTGTATGAACTGACCACCGCGTTGATGCAACGCCTCAGCCAGAAGAGCGAAACCTCCGAGCTTATTGCACTGGTCGGCATGCCTGCCGACGACCTCGAGCGCATCGCGGTGCACGACCAATTGCTGGCGCTGGTGTTCGACCGGCCGGCCAGCCCGGGCAACCTTGGCAGTATCATCCGCTCGGCCGACGCGCTAGGCGTCGATGGGCTGGTGG
>CALLZL010000652.1 GCA_937859575.1 uncultured Chloroflexota bacterium | reverse complement strand
TGTTTGTGTACCGTCGGGTGCGGTGAGATCGACAACCGCAAAGACTTCTGCTGGTGCTTCGCCGCGCATCATCGCCTCACGGTTGGGGATGTCGAACTCCTGGAAGGTGAGCGTGTAGCCGAACACATCGCGTGGCTGGCCGGCTTCAAGCTGCACCAATCCTGGTGCCGCCTGTGGTGCCGGAAGATATTGCGATGGTGACACATAGAGGTCAGCCCACCAACCCGGCTGGATGTCGGGATGCGTTACCAACTGGCTGGTCTTGTCATAGACGTAATATGGTGCCTCCGCAACCCAGACGCTGCCATCCTCCGGGTTGACGACCTCGATCTGAATGGCGGTGCGCCCCAGTTCGTCATCAGGGGGCAGGACAATATCGGTAAAGATGATCTGGCGACCGAAGACCTGCTGCGGTTCACCCTGGATCAACTGTGTGGCTGCCGTTTGCTTATAGACCATTGTGCCAATCGCGCCGACAAGAAAAAGGCTCGCGCCGATATGACTGAGGTAGCCGCCCAACTTGAGCGGCCCGGCCCGCCAGATTCGCGCGATCACACTTAGATTCGTGCCAATGGCAAAGACCGCTGCCGCAATAAAGAGCAGCGCTACCGGGTAGATGATGTTAAGTAACAGGCAGGCGAATATCACCACCCCGGTAACGATTGCAGGCCAGCGCAGCACGCTCCGCAGGGTGCCGTACTTCTGGCGCTGCCAACCTAGTAGTGGCCCCACAGCCATGCTCAGAAAGAGCAGCAGCCCGAATGGTGCAACGTTCGGCCCATACCACCCCAAATCAAGTGAGAAGCGATTCGGAAAGATTGGTAACATCGAGACGACTGGCATAGACGTGCCGATGCCAACAATCAGAGCAATGATGACGAAGAGCAACAAGCTCAACATCAGTGCGAACTCACGTGAGATGACATGAAGAAAGGCGACCCGCCTGCCGATCGATCGCCAGCGTGCGGCAAGCATGCCGAAACCGAGCAGGGCGAAGATCGCGATGAATGTGAGCAGATAGTTCATTAACCCCAGCTCGACAAAGCTATGGATCGAGAAGTTCCCCAGAACGCCGCTACGGGTGAGGAATGTTGAGTAGATCACCATTAGATAGCCGAAAATCGCCAGGGCGAGGTTGGTTCGCTTGAGGCTGCCGCGAGCGCCCTGCAATAACAGACCATGAATGAGGGCACTGGCGAAGAGCCAGGGAACAAGGGACGAATTTTCTACCGGGTCCCAGCCCCAGAAGCCGCCCCAACCAAGCGACTCGTAGGCCCAGAATCCGCCGAGTGCGAGTCCAGTTCCCATGCAGAGCCAGGCCAGTATCGTCCAGGGCTTGGCCATCTTTACCCAACCATCATAGTCGCGCCGCCAGAGCGCAGCCACTGCGAAGGCGAACGGCCCGGCCATTGTGGTGAAGCCGCTGAAGAGAAACGGCGGGTGGATGGCCATCCAATAGTTCTGGAGCAGCGGGTTGAGACCGTTACCGTCGGCGGGCACCTCATTCGCGGGCAGGAGCTTGAATGGTTCCGCCGCGAGGGTGATCCCAGTAACACACAGCGCGACGAGTAGGTACGGCGTCAGCACAAATGGTTCCCATGCCGAGTGGCGCAGCCCCCAGATGAGTACCATTGTGAAGAGTGTACACATCAGCGCCCAGAGCAGAAAGCTGCCGGATTGCCCGCCCCAGAATGTGGCGAAGAGCAGCAGTTCAGGGAGTGCGCGATCGGTGAAGTTGCGCACATACTCATACTGAAACTGATGGGTCATAATGTTGGCCCACTGGAGCATACTGGCAAGGACGACGAAGAGTGTCATTGATGCAGCGAATGTGCGAGCTGCACTGGCGTATTTCGGTGTACGTACGGCCGTATAGGCATAGAGGCCCAGTGCAGTGAGCCCACTGATGAGTGCGAGCGCGAGGAGGATGTGACCGATATTCATATGCAGTTCCTTTAGTTTCGCTCTACGACAAGACTGCGCAGTCCTGTTTCGAGATCAAGTACCCATCCCGCAAGCGGCGAGCGCACTGCCATCGCGCTGAGAACCGCCAACTGTCCGGTGGCGAGTAATGCCCCCATGGTGATCAGGAGCAACCCACTGATCAGGCTGGCAGTATGCAGGTGCAGTGTGGTGAAGCCGATATTGAGCATAAAGCCGCGACCGCGCAGTACGCGCCAGACTGGCGAGCCAGGGCCGAGGCGGCTGAAGAAGGTTGCGATGAGCATCAGCGGTGCGCCGAGTCCGAGGGCGTAGAGAAAGGAGAGGATCGCCCCCTGAAGTACCGCGAGCCCCTGTGTGGCGAGCATCGTGAGCAACGCGCCAAGAATTGGGCCAACACAGGCTGTCCAGCCGAGTGCGAAGGTTGCGCCATAGAGGTAGGAGCCGGCGATGGATGCCTCCGGCTGTTCGTCAAGACGCATCCCGCCAACCCCCTTCCCCCGCAGGTTCATCACACCCAAGCCGATGAGTCGTCGCCCGCCCACGATGGGCAATAT
>CALLZL010000651.1 GCA_937859575.1 uncultured Chloroflexota bacterium | reverse complement strand
CCTGGGGGCACAGGTTGTCTTGACCGGGATCAGTGCCGAGGTAGCGCAGGCACTGGTGCATCTGGGGGCCGAAATGCGGGGAATCGTGACGCGCAGCAATCTGCAGAGCGGCATTGCCTATGCCTTCGAGCAGCGTGGTACCGGATTCACCACCAGGGCTTCGTGGTCGTGAGCCGCTTGCACGCACTGATTACGGGGATCGGTGGTTTCGCCGGCAGGTATCTTGCCGAGCAGTTGCGGCTGTCGGGCTGGCAGGTCAGCGGCACCAGCCGTGATGCGCTGCCGGCAGGTCAGCTGCCGGATGATCTCCCGATCGTTCCGGCCGATCTCACGGTAGCGGGCCACGTTGCCGAGTTGATCGATACAACCCGGCCGGATGTGATCTTTCACCTTGCTGCCCAGGCCAATGTGCCGCAGTCGTTTGCCGATCCGGCCGCAACCTTCCATGCCAATGTCATCCCGCAGCTCAACCTGTTTCAGGCCATTCTGGCGCAGCGGATCGACCCGCTGATCGTTATTGCCGGCAGCGCCGAGATCTATGGCCTGGTGCAACCTGCCGATCTGCCGATCAACGAAACAACCCCGTTGCGCCCGGTGAATCCCTATGCGGTTGCCAAAGCAACCCAGGATCTGCTGGCATTTCAGTACTATCAGAGCCATGGGTTGCGTACCATCCGGCTGCGGCTGTTTAATCATATCGGCCCACGCCAGACCGAACAGTATGTGGCGTCGGCTTTTGCTGCGCAGATCGCCCGGATCGAAGCCGGCCGGCAACCGGCTGTCCTACGGGTCGGCAATCTTGCCGCTCAACGCGATTTCTCCGATGTGCGCGATATTGCCCGAGCCTACGAATCTGCCGCACGACACGGCGAAGCAGGCAGCGCCTATAACGTCGGCAGCGACCGATCCGTCAGTATCGAACAGATCCTCGGCATCCTGCTTGCCCAGAGCACCCGGCGGATTACGGTCGAGCAGGATCCGGCGCGCATGCGGCCATCGGATGTGCCACGCATCGTGAGTGATAGCCGTTACTTCCGCAACTGCACCGGCTGGCAGCCGCAGATTCCACTCGAACAGACCCTCCGGGATATTCTGGCGTACTGGAGGCAGCAGATACAGGAGCATCCATGAAAGCTGTGATTCTTGTGGGTGGGCTCGGTACCCGCCTCCGCCCACTGACCTGCAATACCCCAAAACCGATGATACCGCTTGTCAATCAGCCGTTTATCGAGCATATGCTCGGTAATCTGCGTGATCAGGGCATCACCGAGGCCATTCTGGCGGTGCAGTATCTTGCCGATCGCTTTCGCGAGGCGCTTGGCGATGGTTCTCGCCTCAATATGAAGGTGCATGTGGTCGAGGAACCAGAACCACGCGGAACCGCCGGGGCGGTGAAGAATGTCGAACATCTGCTTGATGGATCGACATTCGTCTTCAATGGCGATGTGATGACTGATCTGGATCTGCAGGCGATGCTGGCCTATCATCGTGAACATCAGAGCAAGTTGACGATTGCGTTGACGCCGGTTGAAGATCCGACCGCCTTCGGCTTAGTCGAAACTGATGAACACGGGCGAATTCGACGCTTTGTCGAAAAACCGCGCATTGATGAAGTGACAACCAATATGATCAATGCCGGAACCTATATCATCGAACCGGAACTCTTCCGCTATGTGCCGCCCAATCAATACTATATGTTCGAACGCGGCCTGTTCCCGGTGGTGCTGCAGACCGGTGATGCGATGTTTGGCTATCCGTCGCGTGCATACTGGACCGATATCGGCAAGCCGGCGACTTACCATGATGTGCATCACGACATTCTGGTCGGCAAGGTGCGCTATAACTTCCGTGGCAACCAGATCGCCGATCGCGTCTGGGTCGAAGGCGAAGCCGACATCCACCCCACGGCACAGATCGTCGGGCCGGTCGTGATGGGGCCGGATGTGCAGATCGGGCCGGGCGCACGTATCATCGGCCCGGTGGTGATCGGGGCCGGCTGCCGCATCGGTGCGAATGTCACGATTGAAGATGCGGTGTTGTGGGATGCCAATGTGATTGATGAAGATGCCGCGCTCAGAGCCTGTGTGATCGGGCGCAACAACCGGATCGGGAGCAAAGCTCATATCCTTGATGGGACGATCATCAGTGATGATTGTACGATCGGTAGTGAAAATCGCCTTGAACGTGGTATTCGTGTCTGGCCGGAGACACAACTCAACGACCAGGCGATCTCGTTTTGAGGTTGCCATGGCTATGATCCGTGATGCAACAAAATCGGCAGCAGCGGCGTCGATCGGGTAATAACACGAACGATACCGGTGTAGTGCACCGCTCATTGTGAGACGCCCATGAATGGTATGATGAGTCTGCTGTCGGCATTCGGTCTTTCGACGGCTGCCGGCCTGAATGCCTACATCCCGCTGCTGACGATCGGGGTGCTGGCCCGCTATACCGATCTGATCACCCTTGATGCGCCATACGATATCCTCGAACATCCGGTGGTGCTGCTGGTGATCGCGGTCATTGCCCTGCTCGATCTGATCGGCGACAAAATACCGGCAGTCGATCATACGCTGCATGCCGCCGGGGTTATTCTGGCACCGGCAGCCGGGGCGGTGCTCTTCCTGGCCGCGAATAGTGATGCCGGCCTGGTGCATCCGGTGTTCGCCGCTATCTGCGGTGTGATCGTGGCCGGCTTTGCCCATGGCGCTCGTGCAACGGCACGCCCATTCGTCACGGCCACAACCGGCGGTGTCGGCAATCCGGTCGTCAGTTTCCTCGAGGATGTCGCCGCCCTGATCCTCTCGGTACTGGCGATCATCCTGCCGGTGCTGGCGTTTCTTGCCGCACTCGCCGGCATCCTGCTCTTCCTGGCCCTGTTGCGCCGCATGCGGCGTAAACCGGCCCCCGCTTCATAACCAATGGCAGCGCGTCACCAGCCGGCTGGTGACGCGCTGCCCATGTCACGCATGCTGCTGCAACAGCGCCGTGAGCTCCGGTTCGACCTGATCCAGAACCCCGGGGATCGGAATCACCGAGATCGCCTGCCGCAGGGTCATGTCATCGCGACCGGCGAGTCGCTCGACCATGACGGCAATCTGCGGTGGCAGTCGGTTGTGCAGAAACGTTATAAGCTTGTCATAACGATCCTGGTCTTCAATCAACTCGGCGAGGCTACTTTCGAGCGTGAAGTGCGCTGCGGTGTTCGTAGAATTTTGCCAGGCGAGCTGCCACGAATAGCTGCCGGGACCTATTTCGAACGGTGTTGTTGCGTCCGGCAGGGTAACTATTGCACTGGTGTTGGGTGGGATGTATGCGGTGATCGTCAGGGTGGCACCGGCGAGTCGCCAGCCGGCCTCGGCCGGGCCGTAGGGGGTGAGGTGGCGTGCATGGGCATGGGTCACCCCGCCGCCGATATGCGGTGCGATAGCGATCCGGCGGTAGCCGGGCGCTGCCGGAGCAAGGCCGGCGATCGTGCGTTGCATCCAGTCGGCAACTGCACCAAGCGCATAATGGTTGAACGAGGTCATCTCACCCGGGTTGATCGATCCATCTGGCAACATGCTATCCCACCGTTCCCAGATCGTCGTTGCACCCATGGTTACCGGGTAGAGCCATGACGGACAGCCACGTTCGATCAGCAGGCGGAAAGCGGCGGCATGGGCACCAACGCGGCTGAGCGCATCACAGATCAAGGGCGTGCCGACAAAGCCAGTGCTGATGTGGTAGCCGTTTTCGCGTAGCACCGCAACCAACCGTTCGCCGGCATGGCGCAGCTGTTCGGGGTCACGCAGCACCTCGAAGCTGATCGCCAGAGCATAGGCGGTCGCCGAATCGCCCAGGATACGCCCATTGGGGGTGACATACTCACGGCAGAAGGCAGCGCGCACGGCAGCCGCCAGTTGGTGGTATTGTTGCGCCTGGGCCGTACGCCCCAGTACGTCGGCCGCCAGTGCCACCACCTCGGCCGAACGGGCGAAGTAGGCAGTGGCAACCACATACGGGCTGGTGCGTGCGGCCCCCGGATTATCGGGCGGTGCGCTCGGATCGAGCCAGTCGCCGAGCTGCATGCCGCGATCCCACAGCAGGCGCGGGCCGGCGGCGGCGGCGACCTGATCGACCCATGCACACATACTGTTGAACTGTGTTTCGAGGATGCCACGATCGCCATAGCGTTCGTACAGTACCCAGGGCACCAGGGTGGCGGCATCACCCCAGGCAGCCATTGGGGGATTAGCCCGCTCCATGACCGTCGGCACCACCAGCGGCACCACCCTCAGGCTCTGTTGTTCGGCAGCCAGATCGGCCAGCCACGAGCGCAAGAATGCCGCCGTGTCGTACAGGAAGCAGGCGGTTGGCGCAAACACCTGGATATCACCCGTCCAGCCAAGGCGCTCATCACGTTGCGGGCAGTCGGTCGGAATGTCGAAGAAGTTGCCGCGCATGCTCCAGACAACATTCTCGTGCAGGCGGTTGAGCAATGGATCGGAACACTCAACCCAGCCGATACGCTCCATATCGGAATGGTAGACGATCGCCTGCAGATCGGTTGCACGCAGTTCCCCCGGCCACCCTTCAATATCGACATAACGAAAGCCGTGAAAAGTGAACAGCGGCTCCCAGGTTTCGTGTTCACCGCCTTTGAGTGTGTACTGATCGGTAGCGGCGGCATGGCGCAGCGGGCGTGTGCCGAGTTCGCCGTGTTCGAGCACCTCGGCATGGCGCAAGGTCACCGTCGTGCCGGCCTGACCCTGGAGGTTGATGCGCAGCCTGCCGACCAGGTTCTGGCCAAAGTCAACAATTGTGCGGCCGGAAGGTGAGGTGATAATAGTGACCGGATCGACGGTTTCAGTGGCACGCACCGATGGGCCGGCGGCGGGTAGCAATTGGGTATAGCCTGCAGGAATGACGCGCACGGCATACCAGCTTTGATCGTCATAATTGGCGGTATCCCATCCGGGCCGTTCATGGCGTGCATCATACTGTTCGCCATCATAAATATCACTGGCACGAATTGGCCCATGCGCTGCACGCCATGCCGTATCGCTCACAATCCGTTCGCGGCGGCCATCGGCATACGTGAGCTCAACCTGTGCCAGCAACGCCAGCCCATCGCCCTACATATTGCGGCCGCCGCCGCCAAACCCAAGCCTGCCTCGTC
>CALLZL010000650.1 GCA_937859575.1 uncultured Chloroflexota bacterium | reverse complement strand
CGGGACGCCCGCGCTCCCAGCACGCACATACTCAATGGTTCTGCACTTCGCTATAACGCTGCCACGGCACTGGCAACACTCTCTTCCGGCTTGACCTTGACGGCCACCTGGGTGAGTTTACCTTCTTCGTCGATCACAAAGTGCGAGCGTTCGATACCCATGTACTTCTTGCCATACATCGATTTCTCGACCCACACCCCATACGCCAGCGAGATCGCATGATCTTCATCAACCAGCAGTGTGAAGGGCAGGTTGAATTTGGTGCGGAACTTCGCGTGTGATTTCTGACCATCGGGGCTGACCCCAAGTACGACCGCATTTTTCTCTTCGATAATCGGGTATTGATCACGAAATCCACACGATTGGGTGGTGCAGCCGGGGGTATCATCTTTGGGGTAGAAGTAGAGGATCACCTTCTTGCCACGATACTGGGCAAGCGAAACCGTTTCGCCGCTATCGGTCAGCGCCGTGAACTCAGGCGCCGGATCGCCAACATTCAATACTGCCACGAATGTCTCCTTTTCTTTTTGGAAGTGATACTCTGCATTGTATACGAAAGCCGCCGATTTTGGATCTCGCCGGGTCGCTGCTGGTGTTCTTAATCCACGAACTGGCGCTCGTAGAGTTCGCGATAGCGACCACCACGCTCGAGTAGTTGGTCGTGTGTGCCGCGCTCGGCGATCTGCCCTTCCGCCACAACACAGATCTGATGGGCCGTGCGGACGGTACTGAGGCGGTGGGCGATCACAATCGCCGTGCGCCCAAGAAGCAGGCGTGCCAGCGCATCCTGGATCAAGGCTTCGGTGACGGTATCAACACTGGCGGTTGCTTCGTCGAGGATGAGGATGCGCGGATCGGCAAGCATGGCGCGTGCGATGCAGATCAACTGGCGTTCACCGATCGAGAGATTGACCGCACCCTCGAGAACTTCGGTCTGGTAGCCGTCGGGTAGTGCGGTAATAAACTCATGTGCATTGGCGGCACGTGCCGCCGCCTCGACATCATCCTGTGTCGCTGATGCCCGGCCGAAACGGATGTTGTCGGCCACTGTGCCGGTGAAGAGAAACGGATCCTGCGATACCATGCCCATCTGGCGGCGTAACGATTGCTGCGTCACCTCGCGGATATCGATACCGTCGATCAGGATCTCACCAGCTGAAATTTCGTAGAAACGTGCAATGACATTGACAATCGACGACTTCCCGGCACCGGTCGGGCCGACGAGTGCGAGGGTCTGGCCCGGCTCGACACACAGCGAGACATCGCGCAAGACTCGTTGATCGGCGGTAGATGCTGGTACGGGGTCGTCGGTCGGGGCGGCGGCGGTTGTTGCAGGATCATGGGTCGGGCGGTGGCCATAGGCGAATGATACATTGCGTAGTTCGATTCGCCCGCTGATCGGCGGCATTTCGCGTGCATCAGGCCGATCGGCCACTTCCGGTTCGGTGTCGAGCAACTCAAGCACCCGCTCGCCGCCGGCCATGGCGGCCTGCATGGTTGTATAGAGCTGGCTAAGTTCCTGGATCGGTTGAAAAAAACGGGTGACATAGGCCATAAAAGCTACCAGCACCCCGATCGTCAGTTCATCGGCAGCAACGGCCTGCCCACCGAACCAGATCACAATCACTGTTGCCAGCATGCCGAGGAATTCGACCGTCGGCAGATAAATGAACGAGAGCGACATCGCCGAAACATGGGCATCGCGGTTGGCGCGATTCACGCGTTCGAAGCGTTCCTGCGACACACCCTCCTGGGCGAAGGCCTGGATAACGCGCATTCCCGAAATATCTTCAGCAAGATCGCCAACTACCGCCGCAACCCGCGAGCGAGTCTGGCGGAAGGCGACACGGGCACGCCGGGCAAAGAGCGCCGTGACAAGGAGCATGAGCGGCAAGACGATGAACGTCAGCAGTGCCAGGCTTGGGCTCATCGTCAGCATCACAATGACGATTCCGATCAGCACCAATGTGTCGCCGATCAGCACCACCAACCCCTGCGAGAGCAGGTCGTTGATCACACCAACATCATTGATCACGCGCGAGATCGTCACGCCGACGATCTGGCGATCGTGGAAGCCGAGTGAGAGCTGATGCAGGCGGCGAAAGAGCCGGGCGCGTAGGGTCGCAAGCACCTGCTGGCCAACCCACGAGAGCAGGTAGCGCTGGCCGGCCGAGGCGGCATAGATACCGACAAACGCCCCGGCTGTCAGCAATGCGATCCAGGTCAGGCCAGTCGCTTCCCCGGCGACAATATATTCGTCGATAGCGATCTTGATCAGGATGGGTGTCGCCAGGGTCAGGCCGGAAGCGATCAGCATACAGCCGAGCGCCAGCAGCATCCGCCCTTTGTGCGGGCGCAGTTCACCCAACAAACGCAACACGATCTGCCGGTCGAAGGTGCGCCCTGTGGCTTGTTCGCCAAAGCGCCCGAGCGCGCCACGCGGCCCCATGTCGGCACCACTGCTGCCGATCGAGAAGCTCATGGTGTTTCCTCCTGTGGGCGCAACTGGCGGGCATAGATATCGGCATACAGGCCGGAGGTGCGCAGCAATTCGGCATGGGTGCCGCGGGCTGCGATCCGGCCGCGTTCAAGCACCAGAATGCAATCGGCGGCGCGTAGCGTACTGAGGCGCTGGGCGATCACAAACGAGGTGCGCCCCTGCATCAGCGCACGCAAAGCCAGCTGAATCTGATGTTCGGTCTGAGTATCAACACTGGCTGTTGCATCATCAAGAATCAGAATTCGTGGATCTTTGAGCAGAGCACGGGCAATCGCGACCCGTTGCTTCTGCCCACCCGAAAGCGTTACGCCGCGTTCGCCGACGCGGGTATCGTAGCCATCGGGAAGCTCCAGAATGAACGGATGGGCCTGGGCCGTCGTCGCGGCGGCGATAATAGCCTGCTCATCGGCATCCGGGCGGCCGAAGGCGATATTCTCACGGACACTCGTCGCAAACAGGGTGCTCTCTTGCAGCACAATGCTGATCTGATCACGCAGCGAGTTGATCGTTACCCCACGGATGTCGTGGCCGTCGATCTGGATCTGCCCGTGGGTCGGATCGTAGAAGCGCGGAATCAGGTTGATGATTGTTGATTTCCCCGAGCCGGTTGCCCCGAGAAGCGCAATAATCTGGCCGGGTTGTGCTTCGAACGAGATATCACGCAGCACCTGGTGTCGGCCGAAATAGGCAAACGAGACCGACTTGAACACCACATGACCGCTGATCGCCGGTAGCGTAACGGCTCCGGGTGCGTCGGCAACCTCGGGGGCGGCATCGAGGATTTCGAAGATACGTTCGCCGGCTGCAGCTGCCTCGGCAACGGCAGGAACCATGATGCCAAGGCGACGCACCGGTTGAACCAGTTGCCCAAGATAGGTCGAGAAAGCTACCAGTTCGCCAACCGTCAGGCGGCCATCGATCACCAGTAGCCCGCCATACCAGATAATGAAGATGATCCCCATATTTGCGATCAGGTCGAGCATCGGCACATTGATCGCCTGGGTACGAGCCGCTCGGGCGCTCAGGTCGAACCAGTGCCCACTCTCGCGATCAAAGCGCTCGATCTCTGCACTTTCCTGGGCAAAGGCCTTGACGACGCGCACACCGCGCAGGCTCTGCTCGATGCGTGTTGTCAGAACCGCGAGCTGGTTCTGGATGGCGCGTGAGAGTGGCCGGAACTGACTGCCAAACACGAGCGCCCGGTGGATGAGTAACGGCATGGTGCCGAGTGCCAGGAGTGCTAGCAATGGATTCATCAGCAGCAGGGCGATCATGGTGCCGAACAGCAGTGCGCCGCCTTCGACGAGCCGCAAAAATGCGCGCCCGGTAAGAAACCGCACACGTTCGACATCCTGGAGCGCCCGCGAGAGTAACTGCCCGGTTTCGGTGCGGTCGTGGTACGAAAATGAGAGCGAAAGCAACTGCTGATGAATGGCGGCGCGTAAGTCGTAGGCAACCCCCTGCGAGGCACTCTCCGACCAGATTCCCTGAAAGTATGCAAGTATGCCGCGCAAGAGCGTCAGACCCAACAGTGCGCCGACCGCACCGGCGAGGAGGTTCATATCGCCGCCGCGGATACCGCTATCGACACTCCAGCGGATCAATTGGGGAATGAACAGGGTGAGCAACGTGATGGCCAGCATCGTCAGATACACACCGACCGTCTGTGTGGCATAGGGGCGCAGATAGCGGAAACAGCGCACGAGCACGCGCCCGGTTGCGGTTCGTGGTTCTTGGTTATTCGTTGGTCTTCTCCTTATCGAACCGGCTATGTCGGCCGTACAATGCAGCGGAAGCCGAGATGGCTGGTTGACGAATCGACGGCTTCACCCTGGCGCGCGGCCGGGCGGTAACGCAAGCAGTAGTTCGGTGCACACAGGTGCGAACCGCCCTTGATCACACGGCGCGGGATGTGGGCGTCGGGCATGCCGACGAAGATCGAGGCATTGGGCGTCTCGATACGCGGATTGCGCGGCACACAGCAGGGCGCAGCCGATTCGGACGCCATGCGGAAGAAGTCGATGGTCCCCTGCCAGCCATTGCCCGCCATGTCGTACAGGCCATACCCATTCGCCGGGAAGCTGCCGACCGGTGATGTTCCGTAATAGCCATTGGCACCCAGGTTGCGCCACGGGAATTCCCCCTGCCAGGTGTTGGCCATGAGTCGCCCGCCGGGAGCGTATTCATCACCCCAGACAAAGACAGCCCCATCGAGGCCACCGCGGGCGGCGAATTCCCACTCTGCCTCACTTGGTAGGGCTGCCCCGACCCACGCGGCATATGCTGCGGCATCTTCGTATGCCACATGCACGACCGGGTGGGCGGCCCGGCCGCCAAGTTCGCTGGCGGGGCCGGCCGGTCGCCGCCAGCAAGCCCCCGGCACGTACGCCCACCATTGGCCGGCATCGCGCAGATCTACCGCATGCTCCGGCTGGTAGAAGACGAGTGAGCCGGGAACCAGCAGAGCCGGATCAACACCGGGGTAGTGAGCCGGATCGAGTGGCCGTTCGGCAACCGTACAGTAACCAGTGGCCGCGACGAATTGCTCGAATGCGGCATTGGTGACCGGCCTGGCATCCATCCAGAATCCATCGACGGCGACCCGGCGCGCTGGTCGCTCTTCGTGGTAAAACTGGTTTGATCCCATCAGGAATTCACCACCGGCGATCCAGCACATGCCGCTACGTGGTGGTGTGTCTGACATCTGGCGGATCATCGCAGGTCGCTATGATGCAGCCAGCACTTGCAGCCAGCGATACCAGTTTGGTTGTGGTGCCGGTGCAGGGAGCGGCGGGGTTGCCGATGTATCGGCGGGCGGTGTGGCTTCAGGGATGGTCGGAAAGATGACGATATCACCCTCACGCGCATAACCGAGCTGATCCCGGGCGACCTGTTCGGCATACGCAGGTGATTCGGCAAATTCAACCGTGCGCTGGATCGCAACATTGGTCGCCTGAATACTGGCAACCTCGCTGCTTAACGCATCGCGGCGGCGTTCGAGTTGCGCACTCGCGATCACCTGGCTGACGAAGCCGGCCAGCATCCAGAGCGAAATCAACACCATCGCAAGCGTCAGTAGATGCACCCCCGAACGGCCAAGCCGTTCGGATCGCAACCATCCGCTGCGCGATGATGACTGTGGTTGCTGGCGGGTCATGGTCGGCTACTCGTCACGCATGGTGCGTGGGGCTTCAAGCAAGAGCGGTTCGTCGGTCGTGCTGGCCATCGTGCTCTGGCCACGGAACAAACCACCCGGTTCAATATGCAGTGCGGCGGTATAGATATCACCCCAGACTTTACCGGTGGGCGAGATCTCGAGCTGCTCGACAGCGGTGATCTCTCCTTTGACGGCACCGGAAACATGGACATTCTGAGCTTTGACGGTGGCAATGACGCGGCCGGTCTCACCAATAATCAGGTTCCCCAGTATCTCAATATCACCCTCGACGGTTCCATCGATCCGAATGCTGCCATCGGTTTTAATAGTGCCGACGATAGTCGTATTTGTGCCGATAACCGTCTCAGGCTTGCCATTGACGACTGATGGTTGGGGGGTCTGCGGTTTATTCTTGTTGCCAAACATCAAATTCCCTCCACGGTCGCTCTGGCTCTGGGAAGACAGAGACGTACGATTGTGTATGGGCGAAGGCCCTCGGCGCAAGACAAAAATCAGGGCGATGATCAGCAGAATGATGAGGGCTGCAATTATATAAGAGGTCGGAGCTTCTAGCAAATCAAGACTCCGCATTCCAGCCGAGTAAACGCAAAAATGCCCGGTCGTTGTCGTCGAGCTGCGCCGTTGATAGTAGATCCGGCCTGCGTGCGAGGGTGCGTCGTAGCCGTTCGTTGCGCCGCCAGCGGGCTACTTCGCCATGATGACCCGACACCAGCACCGACGGGATCTTTCGCCCTTCCCATTCGGCCGGGCGGGTATAGTGCGGGTATTCAAGCAGCCCATCGCCATGTGATTCTTCGGTCGTCGATTCGGCATCAATCACACCAGCAACCAGCCGCGCCACTGCATCGACAACCACCATCGCTGCTAGTTCGCCGCCGGTGAGCACATAATCACCAATCGAAAGTTCGCGGTCGATCATGGTTTCGCGCACACGTTCATCGACTCCTTCATAATGCCCACAGACGAGGATGAGCCGTGTAGCGTGTGCGAGTTCGGTGGCAATACGCTGGTTAAAAACCTCTCCATCGGGTGCGAGCAGAATGACGGGCGTCGATTCCGCCGGCATGACACTACGAATAGCGGCAGCCAGCGGTTCGGCTTTCATCACCATGCCGGCTCCGCCGCCATACGGGGCATCATCGACAGTGCGATGGCGATCGGTGGCGTGGGCACGGATGTCGTGCAGGCCAATGCTGATATGCCCGGCCCGGATCGCTCGTTTGATAATACTTTCGCTGAATGGGCCGGCAAACATTGCCGGGAAGAGCGTGAGAATATCGAAGTGCAGCGCCATGCAACTATTGTAACATAGCCCGCCCGGCAACCGGTTACGACCGAGAGGCACAATCACGCCACGCCGCTATACGATGGCGAATCTGGGCTATTTCCCAGCGAGCCGGCCAGTATGAACCATCGTGGATGACGATCACGGCACGCGTCGTTGGCGGCACTCGACCATACGCCGCACGGATGCGTTGATCGAGTGCCGGCTCGTAGCGTAACACGGCGACGACATCAGCAAAGCGAACGCTCAGCCCGTCGTAGCCGAGCCACAGCTCTTCCATACCGCTAATCGCCGAACGATACACCCAGGCTGCGCGCCGAGCGTACTTGATCGCTATGTGGCCGGATGGTTTTGATATGCCCGACGGCTTCTTCAAGTGGTACGGTGATCACATCCTGCGCCCGTAGTGCAACCATTTCGCCGCTGATGCCATCGTGAATGGCATTGACGGCTGCGGCACCATAACGGGTTGCCAGAATGCGATCATAAGGGGTCGGCGAACCACCTCGTTGGAGATGCCCAAGCACCACACAGCGTGCATCCTTGCCGGTCAACCTGCCAAGCTCATCGGTCACCATCTGGCCGATCCCGCCGAGCCGCCCTGTCGAGACATACTGCGCCGAGCCGCCGCGTGGTATTGCCCCTTCCGCCGCGACGATAATGCAGAAGGTGTGACCATCCTGCTCGCGTTCCAGCACTTTAGCGGCGATCTTCTCGATGGTAAATGGGATCTCGGGGATGAGAATCGCATCGGCACCGCCGGCAATGCCGGAGTGTAATGCGATCCAGCCGGCATGCCGCCCCATGACTTCCACCACCATAATGCGGTTATGGCTGGCGGCGGTGGTGTGCAGCCGGTCAATCGCATCGGTCGCAACCTGGAGAGCCGTATCAAAGCCGAAGGTTCGATCGGTTCCCGGCAGGTCGTTGTCGATGGTCTTCGGTACCCCCATGATCGGGGCACCCATGCGCGACAGTTCGAGGGAGATTGTCTGCGTACCTTCGCCGCCGATCGTGATCAGCCCTTTGAGATCGAGGCGCTGGATGTTGCGTAACGCTTCGGCGTAGGGATCGTTTTCATCACTTGCGACCCGTGGCCCGCCGAAATGCCCTTTGTTCGTGGTGCGCAGGATGGTGCCACCCATCGGTAACAGACCCCGTACATCGGCTGATGTGAGGATCTTGTAGCGTGGCTCGCCAATCAGCCCTTCGAAGCCGTCTTCGATCCCCAACACCTCATACCCAAGGCTGTCGGCGGTCTTGACGACGGCCCGAATCACGGCGTTTAGCCCGGGGGCATCGCCACCACTCGTCAACACACCAATCCGCGGTTTCTTCTCCTTGGCCACACGTTCCTCCTCGTGTTGCTGATGGTGCGCCGCTGCCTTGTATACATGCAGAATTGTACAGGGCAGGGCACGACAATAACTTGTTCCGGCAGTTCATTCATGCCGCGAAGGGGAAACGGCACTGTTTCCGCGGATACGAATCACTTACTCGGTTGCATCGCCGGCTTCGTCATTTTGCGGCAAACGGCCATACAGTTGTGTGAGCAGGCGCAACCGTTCGGCGATCGCATCGGTCAGCATGTCGGGGGTGTAGCGCCAGCCCCAGTTGCCGCCTGCTACACCGGGGGTGTTCATACGCGCCTCACTCCCCAGCGCAAGGACATCCTGCAGCGGCACGATGGCCGTTTCGGCGACCGATGCAAATGCCAGTCGGATGAGATCCCAGCTGATGTCGTGCCCATCGCGCCCGAGATAGAGCTGCACATGTTCACGAATCTCGCTCGATGCCTGTTCCCACCAGCCACGGGTTGTATCGTTATCGTGGGTTCCGGTATAGACGACCGTACGAGTATCGTAGTTGTGCGGCAGGTAGGGCTGGTCGGCGCCGCCGCCGAAGGCAAAGTGCAGCACCTTCATGCCGGGGAAGCCAAACTGTAACCGCAGTGCATCGACATCGGGGGTGATCACGCCAAGATCCTCAGCGATGATCGGCAGGGTGCCAAGCACACGCTCAACTGCTTCAAAGAGTGTTGCGCCCGGCCCGGGCAGCCATTGCCCGTTGATCGCCGTCACTTCGCCGGCAGGAACCGACCAGTAGCCGGCAAAGCCGCGGAAATGATCGAGCCGCAAGATATCAACTAGCGTGAAGATCGCCTGGAAGCGGGCGATCCACCAGTCGTAACCACGCTGCTCCAGCGCATCCCAACGGTAGAGGGGGTTGCCCCATAGTTGCCCGGTGGCACTGAAATAGTCGGGTGGAACTCCGGCGACCGCCGTGGGATCGCCTGCCTCATCAAGTTCGAAGATCGCCCGGTTGCCCCAGACATCGGCACTATCGTAGGCAACGAAGATTGGTGCATCGCCGACGATCCGCACCCCTTGCCGATTGGCATAGGCTTTGAGCTCGAGCCATTGTTGAAAGAAGAGCCATTGGGCATAGCTATGGAACAAAACCTCATCGGCCAGCGTCGTAGTAATAGTGGCAATTGCTGCCGGTTCACGAAATGCGAGGGCCGGATCCCAGGTGTTCCAGGGCGCACCGCCATTGGCATCCTTGAGTGCTGCAAAGAGCGCATAATCGTTCAACCAGGCGGCATTGGCACTTCGGAAGGTTTCAAGCGCCAGATGTTGGGTGTTGCTTGCACCGGCACGGAAACGTGCAAAAGAACGGCGCAGCAGCTCCTGCTTGAAGGGGATGACGGCACCATAATCAACATTGCCGCTGCCGAATACCGGCGCGTCTGCCAGATCTTCTGGGGTGAGCAACCCCTCGGTGAGCAGGCGATCGGGGCTGATCAGGTTGGTATTGCCGGCAAAGGCCGAAAAGCTCTGGTATGGCGAATCACCATACCCCGTCGGCCCGAGTGGCATCACCTGCCAGATCTGCTGACCAGCGGCGACCAGAAAATCGATGAATGCAGTGGCAGGGGCTCCAAGATCACCGATTCCCCACATTGAAGGAAACGAGGTCGGGTGGAGCAGAATGCCGCTTGAGCGTGATCCGGTCATGGGATCCTCATTCTTCCGGTGGTGCGTGTACGAGCATAGTATACCCCGATTTTAGCCCATGAGTTGCACCGCACCGCAAGAAGCAACAGCAAGGTTTGAACAGCATGCTGCCGGATCCGGCATGCTTCACCATAGCAAGCACGATCGAGTGGATCCCCTTCGAAAGACCGAGAGTGAACCCGGCCAGTGAGCCGATGTATCGTACGGGTGGGAATGATAGGCTATGCATGGAACCGAGGCCGGCGATGGATGTTCTGGTGGCTCCGGCTCCATGGTGACATAAAGGCAGGTTCGTCGATGAAAATCTTTCAGGCACATCAGTTGCATGGGCGTTTTGCCGTGCTGCTGTTCTTTATCTTGCTTGCGCTGCTCGTTTCGGCGGCGCAGGTTGGTGCGCAGGCAATCGATCCGGCTTCGCCGGCTGTATACACTACACCCACGGCAACTTCGTCTGCGGATGCGGAGCTGTTGCCCAATTTCGAGCCGGATGCTGCACAGGGTGCAACCCGTTCGTTCAGTGAGACGCTGCAGTTTGCGCTTGATTCGTACGAACAGCGCTCTTTCGATATCGATGCATTGCTGGTGGGAATCGAAAAGAGTATGCTCGTGCCGAAGCGTACCTATGCACTCTTCGTGCCGGCGGTTCGTAACTCGCCCCGCGAGCAGCAGCAGGTACAGCCGACGCCGACGCCGCGGCCGGAAGAGCCGACGCGCCGTGCCGATGTGTGGGTCACGCTCTGGCCTGAACCGAGCATCCGTGTCGGGCGCGATCGCGAGCTGCGCTATGAGATCCGGCTCTACAACGATGGTCGCGCCGAAGCACAGCAGGTCGTTGTCGAATTGCCATACGACAGCCGCCTGATCAAGCCGATATACAGCAGCCTTGATGGCAAAGCTGGTGATTGGGTCAGTGCCGTAACGAAGGATCGGGTGGTGGTCACCTTTGGCCGGCTCGATACCAACAAGAGCCGTTCGGGGTATATCACCTTTAGGGTGGCCGCGGATCCGGCCGATGGCACCATCATCAGTATGCGGCCGGTATTCCGGTATACCGATGCGGTCGGCACCCGAGCACGCGATGGCAACTGGGCACCGGTACTGGTCGGCGGCGGCAACGACACGGCGGCGTATGTCTGGATGAGTGTGAATCCGGTGCAGGCGGCAGCCGGCATCAACCGCAACTTCTTCTCGAATCGCTTCGCCCCCAATGAACGTGTTTCGGCGTGGTTGAATACCCCCAATGGAGTACAGGCGCTCAACCGCAGCACAACGGCGGATGGGCAGGGGCAGATCTGGTTCGACCACCGACCGCAGACATTGCCGCGCGGAACCTATCAGATGGTGCTGTATGGCAACCAGAGTCGCCTGACCGGCGTGGTCAGCTTCGTTGTCAACTAAGGGTTAACGATCGAGCGGGTCGAGTGCAGCATTCCACTGCTTCATCCGCTCGATATCGCCACCGGTATCGGGGTGATGCAGGCGCGCCATCGCCTTGCGGATGGCACTCACCTCAGCAGCAGTAAGCTCGATCGTGTGAGTACCGAAGCGAAACGGCATGCCATGGGCCTCAACACGTGCACGCCACTGATCACGCTCACGCTCCAGCGCCGCATTCTCGCGTGTGATCTCCATCAGATTCGCAACCGTCATGTTATAGGCGCGGACAATCTCGCTATGACGTTGCTGTTCTTTGCTGATCTGGCGTAAGAGCGAGCGAATCGTTTTGTGCGCTTCGTCAAGTTCACGTTGTAACCATGATGGTTCAGCTTCCGCACCGGGCGGCATCTGGGAATACGTCTCGTCTGGCACGGTAGAATGCTCCTTCGGTGGTTGTAGTTGTGTAAGTATACTCAATTTTGCACACCCTGGAACATGGATGGGTGCCAATTGTTCCGAGTTGCAGTGATACCGGTTGGTGCAAAAGGAATGAGCTGTAACGAATCTGTTACTTACTACCATAGCCGCATAAACAGGTACATGATATGATGATCAACATACTATCGACAGGCATACGGCGTACCCCCGCGCGATTTGCGCGGTTCAGCGTTGTGAAAGCGCAGAGGCCGAAGATGTTCAATCGTGACGAGTGGCGTCGCCAGATTATCGAGCGGTTCGATGGATTCGCACGCAATCCGCGCCAGGAACTGCAACTCGCCGGAACATCCAGTCTGCTCACGTATCTTGTGGCACAGACCCTCACCCCATTCTGGGGGGCGTTTCAGCGTGAGCCGATCGCTGCGGTGATGACCCTGGCCGATGTGACACGTGGGCCGGGTGCCGATCAGATCGTGCAGCTTGCCTCGCGGTTACGCTATCACTCGGCATTGCAGATCGAGCGCGAACTGCGTGGGAGCATGTATCTGCGGGTAGCTGTCGAAGATCTGCTGATCGAGATGCAAACATCGAGCATTGCGCGCCAGCGGCTCAACAGTATTCGTGATGAATGGTTCCGGTCGGCGCTTGAGCGAGATCTTGAGCCATATGGTGCTGAGTTTGCCCGTTTTCGCCGTGCGTTGCTGAACCCGGGTGGCCAGGAACGTGCCGATGCGCTGCGCAAAATGCGCTCGCGCGATGGGCGTTATTCACCCAATGATCTGGCTTTGATTCATGAATCACTAAGTGATAGTTCGGCACATGTACGTGCCGCAGCGGCGCGCCTGCTCGGGGCGAGTGTTGCCGAGCTGCCGCCGGTTCTTTCCCGTATGCTGGTACAGGTAGCGCTGCGCGACTACGACGCTGAGACGCGTTTTGCAGCGGCACGGGCTGTCGGTACGCTGCGCGACCACCTTACATCGCCGCAGTTGCTGGCTGAGCTTGAAATCAGCCTGAGTAACGCCGATAGTTTTGTGCGCTCGGCAACTGCTCTGCTGCTTGGGCAGCTTGGCGATAGTGCCGGAACCCCATCGTTGATCGCCGGCCTGGTGCAACTGCTCGATGACGGCGATGCGTACACTCGTGAAGCCGCTGCGCGGGCCCTCGGCCGAATCGGCCGCCCGGCAGCGCTTGCCGAAGTACTTGCGGCACTGAGCCGTGCTGCACAGGATGGTGATGTGCAGGTTCACGAAGCCGCAACCGACTCGCTGCTGATCCTGCGCGAGTTTGCAGCTGCACGCCTGGTGCCACGCACGTCGGCGGCAGCATAGCTGGTTTCCTTTCAATCGTACACATACGGCCGCGACATTGTCGCGGCCTATCTGTTTGTGTGCCGATGCTCACCACACTGTGCCGCCGCAGGCTGGTATAATCTTCACACAAACGGCCGAGGGTCTGCCGACGTGCCGGTGAAGATCTGGTGGAGCAGTATGCGTAGAACGATAGCAGATATACAACAGATGAAACAGCGTGGTGAACGGATCACCATGCTGACGGCCTATGACGCCTTGATCGCCGGCTTGCTTGAAGATGCCGATGTGGCGCTTTTGCTGGTCGGCGACTCGGTCGGCAATAATCTTCTCGGCTATACCTCGACAATACCCGTCACCCTCGATGACATGGTACGCCATGCGGCGGCCGTCACGCGTGGTACACAGCGGGCACTGGTGGTTGCCGATATGCCCTTCCTGACGTATGCCACGATCGAACAGGCCGTAGCAACTGCACGTCGCCTCATGCAGGAAGGTGGTGTACAGGCGGTCAAGCTCGAAGGCGGGCGCTCGATGGCGCCAATCATCACCCGCCTGGTCGAGTGTGGTGTGCCGGTTATGGGGCATCTCGGCTATACGCCGCAATCGGCGAATGTCTTCGGCAAGGTGCGCGTCCAGGGTCGTACCGTTACCGGTGCACGGCAGTTAATCGCCGATGCCCAGGTGCTCGAAGCAGCCGGTGCCTTTGCACTGGTGCTTGAGCTGGTGCCGAGCCAGCTTGCCGCAACCATCGCGCGGGCGCTGCGCATCCCGGTGATCGGGATCGGCGCCGGGCCGGAGTGTGATGGTGAGGTGCAGGTGACGACCGACATTCTCGGCTTAAATTATGATTTTGCCCCGCGCCATACCCG
>CALLZL010000649.1 GCA_937859575.1 uncultured Chloroflexota bacterium | reverse complement strand
CGATGCACCCTGAATTCAGGAAAAACCTGTCTCACAGGTATTGACACATTCCGGTAGCCACCAGGTGGCACAGCACTACCAGACCGGCCAGTCTGAGGCGGAGGCGTTGCTGCTCGAACGTGGCATGGCAGACCGGGCGCGCTGGCCGGAGCCGTTTGCGCTACCGCTGCTGCCGTAACAGAAGGGAGAGTGTCATGGGACTACTACCAACACCCGACCCGGATAACAAGCAGGAGATGTGGCTGGCTTTCACGCTGATTGGCAGCTTTGCACGCTCAGGTAATGAGTGGGTATTTCTCGGGGCGGTGCTCCTGCTGATTCTGTATCTTATCGGTCGCTTTGTGTATAGCACATCGCGTTATTTGTTCGCTGTCTACTCTGAGCGGTTGAAGGAGACCGGCACACACGTGCGCGGTTTCCGCTGGGCGCTGGGTATCGCCGCTGTCTTGGGCACGATCGGTCTGCTAGTGATGTTCTCCGGCGAGCGCGGCGCGTTCTATAACGGCCTGTCAATCCTGGCAAACACCTTCTGTTTGCTGAGCCTGTTCACCGTCATCTACGACTGGTGGCTATCGCGCAAGGCGCGCACAGCGCAGCCACAGATCGGCCGCATTACGGCCACGGATATTCTACGCATGAAGCAGACGATTAAGACGGCACGCCAACCCGATGAGCGCACGAAGGGCTAGCGTATGCTACACGCTGATGAACTGTTTTTCGGTTTTGCCAGTGAGGCGGATGACCAGTGGGAGCTTATCACGCTCCCACTGGACCGCCTCACCCATACGCACCTGATTGGCAAAACCGGGGCGGGTAAGACGACCCTGATGGTTTCACTGGCCGCGCAGCTTATCGCTGAAGGCGCCGGTGTTGCCGTCATCGACCCAGCAGGCGATATCTCGCGCCGTATTCTGATTCAACTGATCAACATCGGGTTCTTTGCACGCAACCCAGACGCATTCGAGCGCTTTATCTACCTCGATGTCGTGCGTGCTGCTCGTGAGCAGCAGTACCTGGCTTTTAATATTCTGGCTGGCGACTACGACCCACATACCGCAGCATCGATTGTCATTGAAGCCTACCACCGGGTCTGGCCGACAATGCAGGATGGTAGTTCGGTCAATATTGAGCTGATGACGAGTCTTGCTGCGGTCGTACTGGCCTATAACAAGCTGCCGCTCCTGCCATATCTTGAAGACTTCTATCGAGTACCGGCGTTTCGCAAGCGCTTGCTGGCGCAGGTGCAGGATACGCGGGTGGCGAACTGGCTAGAGACGTTAGAGGTCAAGCAGGACAGCCCCAAGATACCAGCTGTTGTCGATACGACCCTCAAACGCATGATACTACTGTCGCTGCCACCGGTGGTGGGATACGCATTGAGCCAGCCGGAGAATCTCCTTGACGGCAAGCAGTTGCTCGCTTCGAACCGCTCAGTATGTTTGAATCTCAACCTTGAGGATGACAGCGCGGCCCGACTGATGGGCGCGCTCTTCACGCGGCAGATGGAGACAGCAATAAAAACGCGCGGGCAAGCGGGGAGCGACACAGAGCGCAAACCCTATCTGCTGATACTTGATGAGGTGCACAACTTTATCGCCCACTCCGGCCAGGCGGTCGATAGGATGTTTGCCGAAGCGCGCCGCGCTGGCGTGTTTGTAATGGCCGCGCATCAGTATTGGGGGCAGTTGCGCGAGGGTACCAGCGGCGGATTTAGCCAATGCGGGATTATCGCCATCTTTCAACAGAAGAAGGAGAGCGGCCGGCTCAGTGTCGAGCATATCGGCCTGCCAATTGTGCAGAATAAAACGGTGATACTTCCCACGCCGCAAGGGCCGCGTGTTCAATCAGTTTCCCCAAGTGACCAAGTCGAAGACTATGTCGAAATCATCGATAAACTGCCGGTCGGATCGGCGTATCTGCGCCTGCCGGACAACAAGCTCTATCTGCTGCAGACACTCACCACCGATGATACGGTTGATAAAGAGGAGCTTGCAGCGATAGAGGATGTGTATATCCACCGCTACTTCAAACCGCTTGGCGAGATCAATCGCGCTATCGATCAGGTGCGCATTAGCGCATCGCAGCGCCCGACTTCTCAACTCCCAACACCAGATGCTACACTGCATCCATTCCCGCCACCCGCAACACCATCCATTCCTCAGGGCGTACGCAAAGCGCAGCGACCGGTACGACAATTGCCACCTGCGGCCCCACCACGTCCGGCACCAGCGCCAGATGCTAGTGAGGAACATCCGCCGCAGAGCACAAAGAGCGGGTTGAAAGGGGGAGGGAAAGATGCAGGGTTCTAAAACCTTCGGCAACCAGCGCATGACACCGCGCGACTACCGTATTTTGCAGGATATTGGACGCTGTGGCGCGCTGACTGCCGAGCAGATCGGTGCGCATCACTTTGGCTGGGCGGTGGTGCACAAAGGGATACGCACAAACCCTGATTCCCCGCCGCAACTTGCGATCTTTGCCAACTGCCAGCGGCGCATGAAGTTTCTGTATGACAATCGGCTCGTCAAACGCATCGACCGGTTTCAACTGTTGAAGGACGGCAAACAACCCTACTTATATACCCTCACGCGCCGGGGAGCGCAGGTGCTGGCGACCTACCTGGAGTGCGAGTTGCGTGATGTGGCGTGGCGGCAGACCGACCACCGGCTACGTCCAAACTATATTGAGCACCTGATACTTACCAATGATGTGCGCCTCGGCGTGGAGCGCGCGGCGCAGGCATCCCCATATGTGGAGCTTGTGGAATGGCTGGACGAGGTGACACTCGCGGAGCAACAGCGTGATGAGCGGATACCGCTTGTGCTGAATGCGGGGAGCGTGCAGTACGTTACACTGGTTCCCGACGCCTACTTTGCCTTAAAAACCCGCGACGGAACGCTACTGCATCACTTTGTGGAGATTGACCGAGCGACAGAGGTGGTGACAAGCAACAATGAGAGCTACCGTACCTGGGAGCGCAAGATCCGCACCTATGATGCATTCTTTGCCAGCGACAGCTACCGGCAGCGCTACAACACCGAGCGCGGCAAGCTCCTTACCATAACGACGAAATGGCCGCGCCTTGAGCGGCTCTTTGCCACAACCGAGCAGGTGGTGAAGCAGCAGCGCTACTGGTTTACGACGCATCGCAAGCTCAGCGAGCCACAGATTATGCCGCGTGAGCGCCGCAAGAATGGGGAGAGTGCGTATATTGCTGTGCTGCCCGATGTGTTGCATGGTCATCACTGGTATATCACCAACCACGACAGCAAGGTGCATGCACTACTTGAGCATGCCACGAAAGAGTGAGTGGCGCCTGGCTGCCCGCACGCCTCGTGGGGTAGGGGTTGCACAGCCCTGATTGCCCCAGGGCTGAGGAGGCTGAGCCCGCCGGGCCAATAGCGAACTCCCGCATAGTTCGAGGCAGGTGAACTACGAAGGGGGCAGCGTCAGGCTATTGCCGGCCTATAGAGCAGTGTAGCATATCCAAATAGAACAGGAGCCATTTGGCCGTTTGCCGTGACTCCTGTCATCGGGATTTATTTGAGACAGAATCAACACAAAAGTAATATCGTTTTGCAGACCTCTGGAGTCCAAAGCAAGCCTAACTCCCCCTACCGCATATCATACGACCTCCTGCCATATCCTTGCGATATCAGGCCGTATTATTGCGTATTTGTCCCATTGCCATAAGGTTTGCGTACACGCAACCATGACATGAGTACTAATCTCATATAGGCCATGTGGTTTTCGGGTGCCAAGCCCGAAGTACTGTTGATATTACATATCCACAAGTGTTACGCTTCTTACGAAACGTATAGATAGATTTTTGACCATTACGATATCAATTCCTTCTAAGTTGAGGTATCTATACACCTCAATAACCACTCTCGTGATATAGCTGAACTCTTGCAGATTTTTGGCCAAACTCACGCGAGGGCAAGCTGATGCTGTAT
>CALLZL010000648.1 GCA_937859575.1 uncultured Chloroflexota bacterium | reverse complement strand
GGGATGATTAATCCCTCCTGGTACAATTCACGGCTCATGGGCATCGAGCCGGGCACCATGCCGCCAATATCGGCATGATGGGCACGGGTGGCCGTATACCCCAGCAACCGATCGCCGTCGTATACCGGCGCGACCGTCGTCAGGTCGGGCAGGTGGGTGCCGCCAAGGTAGGGATCGTTTAGAAGCACCAGATCGCCGGGTGCCAACGTGTAGCGGTTAAGCACCGCCTCGACCGAACGTGGCATGGCGCCCAGATGCACCGGGATATGCGCCGCCTGCGCGACCATACGACCGGCGGCGTCGAAGACGGCACACGAGAAATCGCGTCGTTCTTTGATGTTGGTTGAAAAGGCGCTACGCCCGAGCGCGGCCCCCATCTCTTCGGCAATTGCCGCACAGCGGTGCCGGAAAACCTCAAGATCAATCGCATCGACATGCTGCATAGTGTGTGCTATGATAACTTTGTTATGTACGAATACTCATAAATATGGTACCATGAAAAGCCATAGAACTTGATTGGGTATGGAAGGAAGAACTGGGGCCTGCCGGCGGCAGAGCTACCACTTCCGGTACCGCACTTCCGTACAGTCAGGTGCGGAGAAAAGAGCCAGCTATGACAGCAAAGCAGCCAGTGCGAATTCTGCTTGTCGAAGATGACAGCGCCATCGCACATGTCATTGCGATTGGCATGCGGACCCTGGGTGTACCATACCAGCTCGATCAGGCCCTTTCAGCAGAAGAAGGGCTGGAGCTGTGGCAGGCACAACCATACGATCTGGTGCTGACCGATTACAATCTGCGTGGTATGAATGGCATTTCGTTGATCAACCAGATCCATGCCGATGGAATTCCGGTATCGACGGTGCTGTTTACGGCATATGATAGCCCGCGGGTTCGACGTGAAGCCCAGCAGGCGCATGTCGGTGCCTTTATCGCCAAGCCGTTTGTGATCGAGGATTTTATCGAAGTTGCACGTGGGATGTTGCCGTTGCAGGCCAGTGCGGTTGGTTCGTAACGACCACGGCCATACACGAAGCGATGAGGAATTCCTTGCAGCTTCCTGGTGAGCAGTTGAGTGTGCCGGAACATCTTTCCCCCGATTCGGCTGCCCCCTCGCCATCAATCACCCTCAGCCGATACCCCTGCCTTGCCGTTGCCGGCATCGTCTGTTACCCGCTGACTGTGACACCACTGGCGGTGGCTCAGCCGGCATCGGTGCAGTTGATCGATGCTGCGGTGGCACTCCACCGGCCGATCGTGGTGGCTACCCTCAGGGCAGCACCGATCAGTGGCCGTCTACCGCTGCAAGAGGAACTGTATCCGATCGGTTGCCTGGCACTGGTACACCGCCTGGTGCGATTGCACGACGGAACCTTGCGTGTGGCCATTGAAGGGCTCGAACGAGTGCGGATCGCACGCTGCGTCAGCGATACGACACTGCAGGTAGATGCCGAGATCCTCTATGATCCGATCGAAGATGCCGGGCCGGCAGAATTGCAGCTGCGTCGTGTCGTTGATGCACAATTGGGGCGCTTAGCCGGGAGCACCGAGCTTGCAGTCCAGTTCGATACTGCGGCAAATAGCGAACACTATGGTTACATGGTGGCGGCCGGCTTGCTTGCACGCTTCCCCCTGGCCGATCGCTACGCGGTGCTGGCGGCCGATGGGCTGGCCGCACGGCTTGGTTGCCTGGCGGCCCTGCTGCAGGCTTGACGCCCGAATCAGGCACTGCTATACTCGCGGCAAGCGTGGTTTGATCGCTCTGCGATGTGTCTGCTAACCCGCCTCGCCCTGCCGGCGAAGCGGGTTCGTTGTGTTACGTTCGCTGGATTGTTGCTCAAGGATATTTGTATGACAGACGTGACAGGCCCGGTACGGGTACGATTCGCCCCTAGTCCGACGGGTTTTCTCCATATTGGCGGGGGGCGTACGGCGGGCTTCAACTGGCTGTTTTCCCGCCATTTTGGCGGCCAGTTTATTCTGCGCATCGAAGATACCGATGAGAAGCGGTATGTGGCGGGTGCCGCCGATGATCTGATGACTTCATTGCGCTGGGTTGGTATCACCTGGGATGAAGGTCCGGATGTGGGCGGGCCGCATGAGTCGTATGTCCAGTCGGAACGCCATGCAGCCGGCGTCTATCGGCCGTTTGTCGAGCAGTTGCTGGCAAGTGGCCATGCCTATAAGTCGTTTGTTACCGAAGAAGAATTGACACAGATGCGTGCCGACGCCGAGGCGCGCGGGATCCGTGCGTTTCGCTTCCGTGGCCCCGAGCGCGATTGGACACCCGCGCAGGTGGCGGAGGCGGAGGCGGCAGGCAAGCCGTATACCGTACGGCTCAAGGTGCCGCTGGAAGGGTCAACAAGTTTTAGCGATCTGGTGCGCGGCGGCGAGGGGATCAGCGTGAACCATGCTGATCTGTATGATATTGTTTTGTTGAAGTCGAGCGGTATGCCGGTCTATCACCTGGCTCATCTTGTCGATGATCATCTGATGGGTATTACCCACGTGCTGCGTAGCGATGAGTGGGTACCGAGTACCCCGTACCATGTGCTGCTCTATCGTGCGTTTGGCTGGCAACCGCCGATCTTTGCCCACCTGCCGCCGATCCTGCGCCACGATGGGCGTGGTAAGCTTTCGAAACGCAAGGATGATGTGTCGGCCAATCGTTTCTGGGAGCGCGGCTACCTGGCGGATGCCATGTTCAACTACCTGGCGCTGCAGGGGTGGAGCTATGACGACCATACCGAGATCATGACCCGCGACGAGATCGTTGAACGGTTTACGATCGATCGGGTGCAGCCCTCGCCGGCGCGCTGGAACCCCGAGAAACTGCTCGATATGAATGGGATCTATATCCGACGCCTGCCGACGGCTGCAGTGGCGCAGGCGATTACGCCGTTCCTGGCTCGCGCCGGCCTGATCGCCGATCCACCGGATGCCGCCGAGCAGGCGTATGTCGAACGCCTGACACCGCTGATCCACGAGCGACTGAAGGAGCTTGGCGAAGCACCGGAGTTGCTGGAATTCTTTTTCCATGATGTTGCACCGGCCGGGAGCCCGGCGATCTTTACCTATGATCCGGCGCTGCTGGTGCCGAAGAAGATGGATGCTACCGTCACCCGCAGCGCGCTCAAGGCTATTCTTGATGCCCTGAGCCCGCTGGAGAGTTGGAGCGAAGGTCACCTCGAAGAGACATTGCGCGCACTTGCCGAGCAGTTGAATCTGAAACCCGGCCCGCTCTTCGGCATTATTCGGATTGCCGTGACCGGGCGTAGTGTTGCGCCGCCACTATTCGAAACCCTGACCGCGCTCGGCAAACAGCGGGCGCTCACCCGCCTGCAAGATGCTGCCGCCGCCGCTGAACAACTCTGAACCACATGCTCTACGCATGCCGCCACTGATGCACGAAGAGTAACATGTCGCTATTGACATTCACTTGCATGTCGGGTACAATCTGCAACTGCTAGTGAATATCATAAGCGACATGGAGTTGAACACGTTATGCTGATTTCGAGACGAGCCGTGGCGACCTTGTTGATCGGTGGATTGTTGCTTGCGGCATGTGGCACGGCTGCGGTGCCGCCGGCCACAACACCGGTGCCGGAGCCGTCGGTCATACCGGCCGATGAGGTATTGCAGGTTGTTGCGACCAACAGTATTCTTGGTGAGTTTGTCGAACAGGTCGCCGGCGAGCATATAGCACTGCGGGTGCTGGTTGAACGTGGCGGTGATGCGCATACCTTTGCCCGGACCCCGGCCGATAGTGCGGCGCTTGCCACGGCACAACTGGTGGTCGAGAACGGCCTGGAGTTTGAGCCATGGCTTGATGATCTGTATGGGGCTTCTGGCTCGCAGGCGGTGCGGCTGGTTGCCGCTGATCGCATTACACCACGGCCGGCGGATGAAGACGAGCACGGCGATGAAGACGAGCACGGCGATGAAGACGAGCACGGCG
>CALLZL010000647.1 GCA_937859575.1 uncultured Chloroflexota bacterium | reverse complement strand
CCCCCACCATTAAACAACATGGGTAAAAAAAAAAACCAGCTCCCCGCTGCAGGGGAAACATGGTAGAAAACCGGGGGGGGGGGACACGGCCCCGCGGCCCGGTGTCGCCCGCCGCACCAACACCAAGGCTGCGATAGGCCGGCTGCACTGCCAGCGAACGCACTTCCACCAGCACCGGTGACATCGTCAGCAGCGATCCGATCCCCACGATGCTGCCGCCCACGTCGGCTACCAGCCAGTCGCGCAGGCTGCCGCGAATATTCTCGGCTGTGCGCGGCAGCAGATGCCCCTGCCGTGCATACTCGGCGACAAGCGCAACAATGGCCGCAACATCGGCGTCGGTCGCCGGGCGCACATCAATTGCAGCTGCCGTTGGCCGGGCGACAACCGATGTTTCAGATACTTCAACAGACACGGTCTCTCTGCCCCCTGTACCGCATGACTACGGCTACGCGACGATCCGGGTACCGGCGGCCAGCTGGCCGACACCGGCGAGATTCGTGATGCGAGCGGCACGTACCCCCGCATCAAGTGCCGTCAGCGCTGCCCGTACCTTGGGAATCATGCCGCCGCTGATGGTGCCGTTGTCAATCAGCGCCTCAACTTCGGCTCTGCTCACGAGCGGCGCCACGCTCCCATTCACCAGCACCCCCGGTACATTGGTGACGAACAATACTTCGTCGGCGGCGATTGCGGCAGCGATCGCACCGGCGGCTTCGTCGGCATTAACGTTATATGATCCCTCCGGCCCGAGCGAGATCGGTGCCACCACCGGTACGACTCCTTCGGCCAGCAGGTTCCGCAGCAGTGCACCACGCACCGCAATCGGGCGACCAACCCGCCCGAGGTCGCCATCCGGATGTTGCCACTGTTCGACCCGTATCAGGCCACGATCAACCCCCGAAAGCCCCTGCGCTTCGGCACCGGCCGCCTGGAGCGCCGCTACCAGCCGGGTGCTTACACTACCGCACAACACCATCTCGGCCGCCTGCAACGCCTCGGCATCGGTCACACGCAAGCCCGCCACGAAGCGTGGCTCACCGCCGAGTGCCTTCTGGATGATGCCGATCTCTTTGCCGCCGCCATGTACCAGCACCGGCACCGGCCGGAGCAGCGCAACGGCAGCCGCAAATGCGGCAACAAACGCCGGATCATCGAGTTCATTTCCGCCAACCTTGAGCACCAGTGTCGTCATCGTCTTATCGCAGCCCTTCGGTCTCTTCTATCCCGAACATCACATTCATATTCTGCAGCGCCTGCCCAGCCGCCCCTTTGACCAGGTTATCGATACTCGACACAATGATTGCCAGGCCGGGGCGCACCAGCGTCACCGAGATCACACAATCGTTGGTGTGCGAGGTATGCGCGATTGTCGCCAGTTGACCGGCGGGCAGGATGCGCACAAACGGCTCAGCGGCATACTGTTCGTGGAAGAGGCTCCGCAGGTGTGCTTCGCTCAGATCCGGCGATACATGCAGGTAGATGGTGCTCAGAATGCCGCGCGAGATCGGCAGCAAATGTGGCGTGAAGACGATCTCAGGTGCGCTGCCGTTCGCCAGCAGGGTTGCTTCCTGCTGCATCTCGCCGACATGGCGATGCACCTGGCCGATATTATAGGGCGACAGGCTCTCGTTCACCTCGACAAAATGCGTGTTCTGCTTTGGTGGTCGGCCGGCCCCCGATACCCCTGATTTCGAGTCGATCACGATCAAAGGTGATGTCAGGGCATTGGCGCGCAACACTGGTGCGATGCCAAGCAAGACGCTCGTCGGGTAGCAACCGGGATTTGCAATCAGTGGCGCATCACGCAGCGCAGTGCGGTAGAGCTCGGGAATGCCGTAGGGGGTTGGTAACAGCTCGGGGGCCGGGTGATCATGGGCATACCAGCGTTTGTATGCTTCGGGGGTCGCCAGCCGCAGATCAGCCGAAAAGTCGATCACACGTACTCCGGCGGCACGTGCCCGCCGTGCGACATTGGCCGCTGTGCCATGCGGCAGCGCCAGAAAGACGACATCGGCATCGCCGAATGGTGCGTCGTCGAGCGCCAGCAGCGGTGTATCGAGCGGCCCGGCAAAGACCTCGGCCAGCCTGCGGCCGGCCTGCGACTCGGATGTCGTAAAAACCACCTGTGTGGCGCGATGCCGCCGCAACCAGCGCAACAATTCATACCCGGCGTACCCCGTCACGCCGCACACTCCAACCTTGACCATGAGCCACCTCCAAACGAAAACCCCCGGGCACTGAGTGCGTCCGGGGGCGTTGATGCGATCACCGCATGTGGCTTGCGTGCCATGCAGCCGTTTGCTGCGCACACGCTAGCCGCCCTCCGAACCTCCTGGGCTCGGACGACGGAATGTACGGCGCGGCAGACGCAGACTGTCAAAACACATATGCATAACGTCGGATATAATACGACCCGTTACCGCTCTTGTCAAGAAACACTGCCATGCACAAGCAATCCTGGGAAGGCACGATTCTGGCCTTTGCCATAACCTTTACCATCCTGTTGGGAATCGTTTATAGCCTTGGTGTGGTCTATCGCCTGACAATCCCCTGGGTGCTGATCCCGCTCATGAGCTTGGGTGTTGCTCTCTGGGTGCGCTATCGCCGCTAGTGCAACGAAGATCTCGCGCAGGCTAGGAGGAGGCTGGCGCGGCTCAGCATGACCGACCGGCCTCGCGACCGCCGAGCACGCATACACCCTGCCCCAACCTGTATCAGGCATTGCGTGGCGCGGAAACGCCATGCTATACTGCTATTACCGTATCGACCATCAGATCGCGGTACATGCCATCCACTCCAGCGGATGCCGTATCGCCTGTGCCGGAGTAACCCATGACGAGCGCTTTCGTTCCTGAGAACGGCACACCGCCGCCGATCTTGCCGCCACGCCCACACAGTATCGAAGAGACCGGGCTGAGTCTTTCGTATATCTCGGATCTCACGCTGCGGGCACTCTACCTGATCGGCGAGATGACCGGCCATATGATCATCGAGACACTCCACCTGCCATGGGAGAATGTCGTCGACCAGGCGATTGCCTACCTGCGGCGCGAAGATATGTGCGAGGTCAAGGGCGCCGGCGGTATCGGCGAGCGCGCATACCGCTATCAGATCACTTCCAAAGGTGTTGTGCGCGCCCGTGAGATCGGTGAACGAAGCCAATACCTCGGGCCGGCACCGGTGACGCTAAAAGCCTATGCCGAGATGATGCGGCGCTATACGACCCAGGATCTGGTGATTACGGTCGAGAGTATCCGCGAGGCGTTCAGCCACCTGATCATCAGCGAAGGGCTGCTGCAGCAGATCGGCCCGGCAATCAATTCCGGCCGCTCGATCTTCCTCTTCGGCCACGCCGGGAACGGCAAAACTAGCATTGCCGAGGCGGTGGCCAAACTTTTCGGCGATCCGATCGCTATTCCGTATGCACTCATTGTTGATGGTCAGGTTATCCGGATCTTTGACCCGATCCATCACGAAGAGATTCCCGCCCCAACCGAACAGATCGCCCAATCCGATCGACGCTGGGTGCTTTCAAAACGCCCGATCGTGATCGCCGGCGGCGAACTCAACCTCGCTTCGCTTGATCTGGTCTTTAATGAAGAGAGTAAGTTCTACGAGGCACCACTCCAGGTCAAAGCCAATGGCGGCCTGTTCCTGATCGACGACTTCGGCCGGCAGCAGATGCGCCCACGTGATCTGCTCAACCGCTGGATTGTGCCGCTCGAAAAACGGATCGACTACCTGACACTGCATACCGGTAAAAAGATCGACGTTCCGTTCGACCAGTTGATCATCTTCTCGACCAATATCGAACCGAAGCAGCTGGTTGATGAAGCTTTCCTGCGCCGCATTCGCTATAAGATCGAGGTTGGCAACCCGACTCTGGCCGAATTCCGCGAGATCATGCGCCGGGTCTGCCAGGTGAAGGGGGTGCCGTACAGCGACGATGGGCTGCGCTATTTGATCGAGCACGAGTATCGCCGCCGCAATATGGAACTGCGCGCCTGCCATCCACGCGATCTGATCGATCAGTTGATCGATATCGCACGCTTTGTTCGTACGGCACCGGTGATGTCGCGCGAACTTCTGTCGGCAGCCAGTAAATCCTACTTCGTCGAGATCTAACGGCCGGTCATGCGCCTGACACCCGACCTGTTGCTTTCGGCCTATTGCCAGGGGTTCTTCCCCATGAGCGATGCGGAAGGGGCGATCCGCTGGTATGATCCGCATCCGCGGGCTGTTATCCCCCTCGATACCTTTCATGTGCCGCGCCGGCTTGCCCGTACGGTGCGTAATGGCGGGCTCGAGATCCGCTATGATACCAGCTTCGCGACGGTGATGCGTTACTGTGCCTTACCCGCCCCCGGCCGTGAGACGACATGGATCTCGGAGGAGTTGATCGCCGCGTATCATCAGTTGCACAATCTCGGATTCGCCCATAGTGTTGAGTGCTGGCGCAATGAGGTGCTGGTTGGTGGTTTGTATGGCGTGGCGGTGCGCGGCCTGTTTGCCGGCGAGAGCATGTTTAGTTTCGAACGGGATGCGAGTAAAGTGGCGCTGGTACACCTTGTCGACCGACTTCGCCGCGGGAAGTTTGTGCTGCTCGATTCGCAGTATATCGTCGGCCAGCACATGCTCCAGTTCGGCACCATCGAGATTTCACGCAACGAATATCGCCGCCGATTAGCTCAGGCCCTGACCCGTGATGCGCGTTTTTGAACACGGTTCAGGGGCGGGCCTGTAGCATAAGCGGTAGCTCACGCTCGTCGCCGTCACGCACAATCGATAGCAGCACCGTATCACCAACCGAGGCTTCGGTCTGCAGGAAGCCGATCAGCGCATCACTCGTCAGCATACGTTCGCCGTTGATTGCTGTGATAATGTCGCCATCGATCGGCACCATACGCCCATTGTAGCGTTGGGCCTGCGTACCACCACGTAGCCCTGCCCGATCGGCCGGGCTGCCGGCCACGACTTCCGTCACCAGCACACCCTGCCGTACCGCCAGGTTCAGCGCCTCGGACATCAGCGGATCGATGTCGCGCATACTGATGCCGATCCATGGGTGTTCGTAGCGCCCGTTCCGAATCAACTCGGGAATGATCCGGCGTACTGCATTCGACGGCACAGCATATGCGATCCCTTCGAATGCTCCGGTTTCGGAACGGATGGCGGTGTTGACGCCGATCACTTCGCCACGGATGTTGAGCAACGGCCCGCCCGAATTGCCCGGATTAATCGCCGCATCGGTCTGAATAACATTGGCAATGCGGAATCGCCCCAGATCACTCACCGGCCCGACCAGGCTACGTTGCAACCCACTGACCACCCCGACGGTCAGGGTGTTCTGCAGGCCGAATGGATTCCCGATCGCGACCGCCGTCTGCCCGACCGATACCGCACGTGAGTCGGCCAGCGCCAGCGGCGCTACCCCGAGTGGCACTTCATCGATCTTCAGCACCGCCAGATCACTACCCGGGTCGCCACCGATCACCTGGGCACGCAGGATGGTCGCATCAGCGAAGCGCACCTGAATAGCGCCGCCCTGCTCGACAACATGATCGTTGGTGACGATATGCCCCTGGTCGTCGTACAGAAACCCCGACCCGAGCGACAGCGGGATGGTATCGGGCATATTACCGCCCTCTACCGGCGGATGGTTCATCACCACTTCGATCCTTACGACAGCGGGCGCGGCGCGGCGATACAGCTCGACCAGCGCACGTTCCTGCTGTTCGAGCGGGCCAACCACCTCGGCGGCAAGGGTCGGCACCGGCGGCACAGCCGGCAATGGCACCGCTGTTGGCCTGGGGCCACGCGGGGTGGCGGTCGGCAGAACCGCAGCAACAACCGGTGTCGGAGTCCCGGCAGTCAGATCCGGCCATGGCAGGCGCACCCGATCAAGGGTGCATGCACCAAGGAACATCGCACTCAGAACAACCAGCCATATTCGGCGAACTTGCATGAGCATGTCTTTCTTATTGGGGCGATGCGGCGGCCTTACCCCAGCGCTGCGCGTAATGCCGGTTCGAGGGTTGGGTAGGCAAAGCGGTAGCCGAGATCGAGCGCCCGGCGTGGGATGGCCCGCTGTTTCTCGATCAGCAACGGGCCGGCCATGCTGCCCAGCACAATTCGCAACGCAAAGAGCGGGAGCGGCAGAAACGCCGGCCGCCGCATGACCCGGCCAAGCGTTGCGGTAAACTCGCGATTACGCACCGGTTCGGGTGCAGTGCCGTTGAAGGCACCCTGTGCCCGCGGATCATCAAGTGCCAGCAGGTAGATACCCAGC
>CALLZL010000646.1 GCA_937859575.1 uncultured Chloroflexota bacterium | reverse complement strand
CCTACACGACGCTCTTCCGATCTACCTCTGGTGGACATGGCACCCCGAAGCGCAGGAGCTGTATCGCCGCATCGACCCTGAGCTGTGGGAGAAGGAATACCATAACCCGGTCGATTTTCTGCGTGACGTGCGCCAGAGCCGCCTCGATGCCGCCGCCGCCGATACTGCCTATCTGCAGCAGTATGATAGCGTGATTGCCGCGCTCGACGCATATATGCGTGCCGATGATACATGGTTCAGGCAGTCGTTCCCCCAGAGCACCGAAGTCATTGCGTACTTTTCGGCCGAATTCGGCATCCACGAGTCGCTCCCGATCTATTCCGGCGGCCTTGGTGTACTGGCCGGCGATCATGTAAAAGAAGCCAGTGATCTCGGCCTGCCGTTTGTTGCGGTCGGTTTCATCTATCCACAGGGGTATTTCCGCCAGGAGCTAGATCATAGCGGCTGGCAGAATGCGATCTACAACAAGATCAACTTTGCCGCCATCCCGGCCGTGCAGGCGCTGACGGCCGACGGCCGCGAGGTGGTTGTCGAGGTTGAGCTTCCTGGCCGAACGATCTATGCCAAGGTGTATCGGTTGCAGGTTGGCCGGGTGCAGCTGTTGCTCATGGATACCGACATTCACCCTAATAGCCCGCAGGATCGCGAGCTGTCGGCACGGCTGTATGGCGGCGATCAAGAGATGCGCGTCGCCCAGGAGATCGTGCTCGGCATCGGTGGGGTGCGGGCCTTGCGCCAGCTCGGCATCAACCCGACGGTCTGGCATATGAACGAAGGGCACTCGGCGTTTCTGGTTGTCGAGTTGATGCGTGAGCGGGTCGCTCAGGGTATTCCGGCCGCTGCCGCACTCGACGAACTGCGCAGCCATGCGGTCTTTACGACCCATACACCGGTACCGGCCGGCAACGATGCCTTCCCGCTCGAACTGATCGACAAATACTTCCAGAACTACTGGCCGCAGCTGAAGATCGATCGTGATCAGTTCATGAATATTGCGTTGCAGCAGCAGCACTGGGGGCCGACATTCGCCATGACGGTACTGGCGATGCGCGGCTCGCGCACCCATAATGGTGTAAGCAAGCTGCATGGCCATGTAGCCCGCGGCATGTGGCAGTGGTTGTATGAGGGCGAAGTCAGCGATCGCGAAGAGGTGCCGATCACCTCGATCACCAATGGGGTTCACACCGGTAGCTGGCTGGCCCCGGCGATGCGCCGCATCTACGAAGAGGCCATGGGTGCCGACTGGGAGCGTCATCTGGATGATGGGGCGCTGTGGCAGAAGCTGCGGGCTGTGCCCGACGCCACGATCTGGGAGACGCGCCGCCAGCTGAAGCACGACCTTGTGGCGTTTGCCCGCGAACGGCTGCAACGCCGCCAGCAGCGTATCGGCATCGGCGCCGGCGAGGCGGTGCTCGACCCCAATGCCTTTACAATCGGCTTTGCCCGCCGCTTTGCAACCTACAAGCGCGCAACACTGCTGTTCAAGGATCCCGAGCGGCTGAAGTATATGCTCAATCATCCCGAACGCCCGATGCAGATCATCTTCGCCGGCAAGGCTCATCCGGCCGATGATCCGGGCAAGCTGTTCATCCAGCAGGTGTATCAGATGTCGCAGCAGCCCGGGTTCTATGGCAAGATCATCTTTATCGAAGAGTACGACATGTGTGTCGCACGCTACCTGGTGCAGGGGGTCGATGTATGGCTCAATACACCACGCCGGCCACACGAGGCGAGCGGTACCAGCGGCCAGAAGGCCAGCCTCAATGGTGCCGTCAATGTCAGTATTCTCGATGGCTGGTGGCCCGAGGCATACAACGGCAAAAACGGCTGGGCCATCGGCGAAGAGCGCGAGTATTTCAACTACGACGAGCAAGATTGGAAGGACTCGCAGCATCTCTACCACATCCTCGAGCAAGAAGTCTTGCCGGCCTTCTATGATCGGGGTACCGACGGCGTGCCGCATCGCTGGCTCGAATACTGCAAAGAGGCGATCGTCACCTGTGCACCAATGTTCAGCACGCGCCGCATGGTCAAGGAGTATGTCACGCGGCTCTATCTGCAGGCCGAACCAGCCTAGCCATGGCGCGTGGGTGTATGGCTCCCGGGGTGATGTTGCCGCCCCGGCAGCCGTACACCGGCAGCCGGCGGGTTCTGCCCGCCAATACCAGGCGTAATCTATGGCCACCATCCTCTCGGCACGCCGCCGCCGTATCGGGCAGTTGCTGAACCCGCTGGCCGCCGCCCGCCATCTCTGGCGGCAGCGCGAGTTGATCGCGCAGTTTACCCGGCGCGAGATCGAGGGGCGCTATCGCGGCTCATTTCTCGGCCTCTTCTGGTCGCTGGCGCAGCCGCTCTTTATGCTGGCGATCTATACCATCATCTTCGGCGTTGTGTTTCGTTCACGCTGGCCGCAGGCACGCAGTGAGAGCCTGGCCGAATTTGCGCTTACCGTCTTTGCCGGCCTGATCGCCTATACCCTGTTCAGCGAATCGGTCGGCCGCGCCGCCGGGCTGATCGTCGGGGTGCCGAACTATGTCAAAAAGGTGGTCTTCCCGCTCGAAATCTTGCCGTTCAGTGTGGTGGGGGCGGCACTCTTCCATCTGCTGGTGAGCATCGTCGTACTGATCGCAGCCCAGCTCGTGCTGGTCGGCAGCCTGCCATGGACAATCATCTTCTTGCCGCTGGTGTTGCTGCCGCTGCTCTGCTTCAGCCTGGGCATGATGTGGCTGATCGCCAGCCTGGGGGTTTTTGTTCGCGATATCGGCCAGCTGGTGGCGATTGTGTTGCAGGGGCTCTTCTTCTTCACGCCGATCTTCTATTCGATCGACATGATTCCCGAGCCGCTGCGTAGCCTGATTCTGATCAACCCCATGGCACCGATTACCGAGAACTTCCGCCGGGTGTTGCTGTGGGGCACATTGCCGAGCTTCGCCGGCCTCGGGCTGTGGCTGCTGGCAACCCTCGGCTTCATGCTGCTGGGGTATGCCTGGTTTATGCAGACGAAGAAGGCCTTTGCGGATGTGTTGTGAGGGCGGCACCCACCAGAGCACCGGGGAACACACGACAGGTATGCAAGAGACGTCAACAGCTGCGAGCATCCGCATGAGCCCACGCGCCGCACCGGCCGACGATATCGTCATTCGCGTGCAGGATGTCGGCAAGATGTATCGTATCTATGATCAGCCGCAGGATCGGCTGAAGCAGATGCTCTTCTGGCGTTTCGGGCGCAGCTATGGGCGCGAGTTCTGGGCTTTGCGCGCTGTGTCGTTCGATGTACGGCGCGGCGAGACGGTCGGCATCATCGGGCGTAACGGCAGCGGCAAGAGCACGCTTTTGCAGATCATCGCCGGTACCCTTGCCCCAACCAGCGGCGAGGTGCAGGTACATGGCAAAGTCGCCGCGCTGCTCGAACTCGGCAGCGGGTTTAACCCCGAATTCAGCGGCCGCGAGAATGTCTTTATGAATGGTGCCATTCTCGGTATTTCGCAGGAAGAGATGGCCCAGCGCTTCGAGGCGATCGCCGCCTTTGCCGATATCGGCGAGTTTATCGATCAGCCGGTGAAGTTCTACAGCAGCGGCATGGTCGTACGGCTGGCCTTTGCCGTCCAGGCACAGATCGAACCAGACATCCTGATTGTTGATGAGGCATTGGCGGTCGGCGATTTCGCCTTTCAGCACAAATGCATGTCGAAGATCAAGAGCCTGCAAGAGCGCGGCACCTCGATCCTGCTGGTATCGCACGATACTGCGGCGATCAAGGCGCACTGCAACCGGGCGTTGATGCTTGAACACGGGAGTGTCTATGCCGCCGGCAATGCCGATGATGTCAGTGTGATCTACTATCATCATATTATCGAGGCCGAACGGCAGGCCGGCGTTGTGCTCGAACCTCCGCCGGAAGTGGCCGAGTTGGTCGAGGCGAGCCATGCGATCGCACCACTTGAACGGATCGATACCCTGCGGCCGATCAATGCCACAACCCGGCGTGGGCGCGGTAAGATCCGCTTCACCGGTGTGCGCCTGACCGATGCACACGGCAACGAGAGCGCAACCTTCGCCTTCCGCGACTGGCTGACGATCGACATGCTGTTGCAGGCCGACGAAGCGATTGATCGCTGCTACCCGGGCCTGCTGATCAAGGATCTGTATGGCAACTACCTGACCGGCATGACGACCTGGTCGCTGGGATCGATGATGCCGCCGCTCCGCGCCGGCCAGCGCTTTATGGTGCGGTTTCAGATCCAGCTGCTGTTTCGGCCCGGTAGTTATTCGTTTGTGATCAACAACTGTATTGATGAACTCGGCAGTGATTTCTACGATTGGTGCGACAATGTTGCGCAATTTGTGATCATGGAGGGCGACTATCGCCGGCCGGAATATGGCTATGGGATGTTTGGCCCACCAACCCAGGTCGAACTGCTCGATGCATCCAACTATATAGGCTTTTCCGATGAGTGATCTGCACGACATTGTGACCATTGATCGCTGCCCGGTGTGCGGTTGTGATCAGCTCAATCCCTTCCTGACCCGCAGCGACGGTGTGGCGGTGTTGCAGTGCGCAAACTGCCGGATGGCCTTTGTTGAGCGCTATCTGCGTGGTGTTGAAGCGTTTTATGATGATCAGTACTATTACCCTGAGATCACGACCGGCGCGGTGCAGGGGTATAGCAATTATGATGCAACCGCCGCTCATTCGCTCAGCTGGGTAACCGAATGGGTGCGCCTGGTGCGCGAAAGCGGCACGATGCTCGATATCGGCTGCGCCAACGGCTTCCTGCTCAAGAGTCTTGCCGATCGGTTCGACGGTTACGGCATCGAGGTGAATCCGCAACTGGCGCGCCGCTGCGAGGAAGATGGGATCACGATTATCGCCAATGATATCGGCGATGAGCGGATGCTCGCGACCTACCGCACGACCTTTGATGTTATTACGGCAATTGCGGTGATCGAGCATGTTCCCGATATTCTCACCACCATGCGCCATATCAAGCAGCTGCTCGGCCCACAGGGGATCTTCATCTTCGAAGTGCCGCTGGTTTCGGCCGCCAACGACAACACCACATGGCTCACCTCGTCGCTCGAGCATATCTATTACCCGACCATCGAAGGGTTGCAGTATCTGTGTGAGCAGATCTTCGGCCGCCCGGCAATTGGCGGCGAGGTCGTCATCCGGCACTACGGCTCAACCTTTGTCGGCATGATCGGCGGCGATACCGCCACCCACCAGCAGCTCGAATCGTTGTACCATGCCGTCTTCAGCCGGCCGATTGCCGAACTCGAACAGCCGCAGATGCGGATCTGCCGCTTTTTCTTTGATGTCATCCATGCGGCCCAGACGAGTGCCGAACAGCTCGGCCTGCTGGCAACGCTCCCACCACACCTGCTTACGCCCCTGTTGCTCGATCGGCTGGCGCAGCTCTGGCAGGCGACGCTCGCCGACACGCTGAACTGGCAGCAATGGGTGGCGCTGCTGCAAAACCAGCTTTCGCAGGCGCATGATCTGTATACCACGCAGCTGCTGCAGCATATCGAGATCATTGAAGAACAGCGTGCCTGGATTGAAGAGCTGAACCGGGCAAAAGAGTGGCTCGCCGAAGATCGCGATCGCTGGCAGGCGGTTGCCGAGGCTTTGAAGAAGCCTTCCGGGCAGAAATCTTCGTGAAGGAACAGCGTTATCATGACACGTGCCAGTATTATTATCACGTGCTATAACCTCGGCGAATTCCTGCAGGAAGCACTCGACAGTGCACTGAGCCAGACCTACCATGACACCGAGGTTGTGCTTGTTGACGACGGTTCGACCGATAAGGCAACGCTTGCGCTGCTCGATCGGCTGGCGCACCCTCGGCTGCGTGTGTTGCGCGGCACGAATCAGGGGGTTGCCCGGGCGCGCAACTATGGCATCAGCCAGGCAAGCGGCGAGTATATTCTGCCGCTTGATGCCGATGATCGCATCTTGCCGCAATATCTGGCCCATGCGATCGCGATCCTCGATCAACGGCCGGAGGTCGGCTTCGTCGGCTGCCACTACCGCACCTTTGGCCTGCGTCACACCGAGTATCGGCCGGCGGCCTACCGCCTGCCCGACATGCTGGTTGAGAATGCGGCCCCGATTGCCTCGGTCTTCCGGCGCGGCTGTTGGGAAGAGAATGGCGGCTATTGTGCCGAGCTGAATAGTATTCAAGACTGGGACTTCTGGATTTCGATCCTCGAACATGGCCATCTGGGTGTGGTGCTGCCGCAGATCTTCTTTGAATACCGCATCCGACCCA
>CALLZL010000645.1 GCA_937859575.1 uncultured Chloroflexota bacterium | reverse complement strand
CGCCATGCCGCACTGGGTTAGCGCCCGGGCCTGTAAATACGGTAGCCCGAGCTCCTGTGCCAGGCGCAAGGCCTGGCGTGCATAATCGACAGCCGCATCCGGGTTGCTTGTGGCGAGCGCCAGCAGGCTCAAATAGACCAGCGACCAGCCGACGTGTTCGCGGTCACCGATTTCGGCATGCACGCGCAGAGCCTCGGTCAGGTATTGCCGGGCGCGCTGGTAATCGCCCTGCGCCCGTGCACTATTGCCGAGCTGGCCGATCACTGCACTTTCGCCATAGCGATCGCCGGTTTCGCGGTAACACCGCAGGGCTTCTTCCAGTGCTGCCCGTGCCCCGCTATGATCACCCTGCGCGGTAGCGGCGGCGCCAAGCTTCTGCAGCATGGCACCTTCACTGCGCCGGTCGCCAATCGTGCGAAAGAGTGTCAGGGCATGCTCCCATGCCTGCCGTGCTTCGCGATAATCACCCTGATAGGCCGCGACCTGACCCTGAGTTGCCAGCGCCGCGCTCTCGCCGCGTGCATCACCGATTGTGCGGAAGAGCGCCAGGGCTTCGGCCAGGTACGCCCGGGCCTGTTCGTGGCTGCCTTCGTCGGCGGCAACCCCACCCAACTGGCTGAGTGCTTCGGCTTCGAAGTCGTGCGCCGCTGCAGCACGCGCCAACACCCGCGCACTGGCGAAGTGCTGGCGTGCTACCGCATACACTGCCTGGCGGCGTGCGGCGCGCCCAAGTGCCAGAAATGCCGCCGCCCGTACCCGCTGCGACCCGCTGCGATGCGCAAGTTCGAGCGCCCGACGCGCCGCATCGTTGGCTATGCTTACCTCGCCGGTCATCTCGGCCACCGCCGCCTGCCGCAGCGACACCTCGGCCCGCCGGGTATCATCATCGATTCGTTCGGCGAGTGCCGCGAGTGCCGCGAGATCGCGCTGCTGCGCATCTCGGTCGCCACGCAGCTCGTAGACCCGTTCGCGCCCCGAAAGAATCTCGTATTGGATGTCGGCATCATCACCAATACGCGCCAGCGCCCGGCCAAAATGACCAAGCGCTTCCGAATGGGCAAACTGTGCAGCGGCATGCTGCCCGGCGCGCATATACCAGTGCGCTGCCTCGGCTACCATGCCGGCATGATCAAAGTGATCGGCGATCTGCGATGCACTACCGGCCTGACCGGCCGGATCGGCACTCGCGGCAGCAACAAGCCAGTGTGCCGCACGGGCATGGTAGGCGCGTCGCCGGCGCAACAATACCCGGTCGTAGGCTACATCTCGCAGCAGCGCGTGTTTGAAGATATAGGCATGAGCCCCGGCCATCTGCTGGTCGGGGCGCTCGAAGATCATCTCCTTCTGGCGGAGCGCGGTAAGCGATGCAACAACCTCGTCGGCCGGTGTGTCGTCGGCAGCCAGGGCTGCAACGGCTGCATCCCAGAAGACACGCCCGATCACTGCGGCGCACTGCAATGCCTCGCGCTCGGTCGGCGTGAGGCTGTCGAGGCGCGCCTGCAGCACACCGGCAAGTGTTTGTGGTACACCACTCTGTTGCATGTGGTCGAGGGAGATCAGGCAGCGCCCCTGCTCATCGAGTTCGATCACACCATCCTCGATCAGCATCTTGATCAATTCTTCGATATAGAACGGATTACCCTGAGCTGCATGAACGATCAACTGTTCGAGTTCGGCTGGAACAAGCGGTGGATGACGCAACAAGTGGCCGATCAATTCAATCGCTGCCGGCTCATCAATCTGGTCGAGCCGCAATTCTTCCTGAGTTGGCGGAACACCCCATGTCTCACGCACGGCACCGGAGATTTCGGGGCGAGTGCCGCAGATGATCACAAGCGGACTCTGGCGGGTCAGCGCCAGCGCCCCACTGATCACCTCGAGCGAACTGGTGTCGGCCCAGTGCATATCATCAAGCATCAACACGGTGCCGAAATGCTCGCCGGGGCGCGCACTTTCACGCGGTTGGGCACGAATCAGCTGGGCGAGTGCCTGGGTTGCCCGCTGGCGGATACGGCGGGCATCAAAGCCGATACGCCGCAGATACGGGCTGTCGTGCAGATCCAGACCGATCAGATGGCCGATACAATGGGCCGCTTCGTGGCTGCCGCTGCCGAGCATCACACTGGTATGTGCTTCCAGTGTGGCACGGGCGGCGGTCGGCTCTTCGTGGGCGACCTGCAGCCACGAGAAGATTAGATCACGCAGCAGGGCATACGGCACATGCTGGGTGGCATGGCTGGCACGCCCGCGAACGATATTGCCAAGTTCGGGGCGGGTTTCCACCCACTGGCTGAACTCATAGAGTAGGCGACTCTTACCGATCCCGGCTTCGCCGATCAACAGAACAATCCGTTGTTCGGCATGGCTGACCGAACGCAAGAAGATCGACTGTAGCCGGGTAAGTTCGCCGGCCCGGCCGACCATCGGCGTCTCGATCCCTTCGAGGCCGCGTGTCGGCATGCGAAAAGCCTGTGGGCGGGCACGCATCACCCGATACACCGGCACCGGATCATGGCGGCCACGCACTGCCAGGGTGCCAAGTTCCTCAAGGTCGAAATGACCGCGCACATGCCAACGGGTCGCATGCGAGATCAACACCCCCCCCGGCGGAGTGCTCCGCTCGATACGTGCCGCCAGGTTCACCGTATCGCCAATCGCCGTCAGTTCACCGGTTGTGCCGATCGTGCCGAACAGCACCGGGCCGGTATTGATGCCGATCCGCAGCTGCAATGTGCCGGCGAGCAACAGGCGGCCATGCGTCGCGGCGCGCTGCATATTAAACTCCTGCAGCGCATCGTGGATCGCCAGTGCCGCCTGCACCGCTCGCTGTGCATCATCTTCGCGAGTTTCATTGGCACCCCACAACGCCATCACTGCATCGCCGATATGCTTGTCGATCAGGCCACCATGCGCCATGATCGCAACATCGATCAACTGCCAGATCTCATTCATCAACTCGGCGACCTCTTCGGCGTCCATCTGTTCCGACATCGCCGTGAAGCCGCTTAGATCGGCAAACATGACCGTCATCAGCCGCCGCTCGCTATGATCCGGGCGTAGTTCGGCAAGCGCAGCCTGACGCATCCGCACCAGGTCGAGCAATGTATCGGTTACCCGCTCGCCGAGCAGATCACGGTGCGCCTGCAATGCAGCAATAGCGTCGTTCAGATCCTGCATGACAGTCTAGTCATCCCTTCCGATATGTAGTATACTACTTCATCGTGTGAGGAAGACACCACGGTTGTCGCACCACTGCTCGATCCGTTGTATCTCGTACCTGAAACAACGAATCCATGCGGCAGTTCTTGCATCTGCCTGGCTCACACAGCCGACACGGCCCCAATGGCTCCTCCCGTGATTGTAGGACGCCGCCGCGATGTGGTGACGGTTCCCGGGCCCATCCTGCATTCAGGTCAATGATGACCGCGAAAGGAGGACGGTCGATGATCGACCCGATGATTCACCGACTGCTCGAACAGGTGATCGACTCGCCGATCAAACTACAGCTTGTGCTGCTCTTCCACGAACATGCGACCCTTGTCGCAACGCCAACACAGGTCGGCGAGCGGATCTATCGCGATATCTGGAGCACCCGCGAGGCATTGCGTGAGCTTGCCGAGGATGGTGTGCTTGGAGTTACCTCCGGTCGCGATGAGCCGGTCTATCGCTACCAGCCGGCGACCGAGCGGGTTGAAGCGATTGATCGGTTGCTCAAGTGTTACAATGAACCACTCACACGCGATGGCTTGCAGTGTGCACTGCGTGAGATAGCAAGCAATGCACCATTTCGACGTGCCCTGCGTGGTGGAGTCGCATTCGAGAGCATCAACCTCTGAGTCATTTGAAGGAAAAACGATGTTCGACGTATTCCGTAAGAAATTTGATCGGACAACACCCGATGTTGCCGATCGCGTTCCACCCGGCCAGTATCTGACCGAGAAATTTCCTGTCCTGCACTATGGTGATGTTCCGATCTACCGTGATCTCGAACAGACATGGGATCTGCGGGTGTGGGGCGAGATCGAAGCGCCGGCGCACTTCTCGTTTGCCGAGTTTCGTGCCCTGCCGACGATCCAGATCACAACTGATATCCATTGTGTAACGCGCTGGTCGAAGCTCGATACCCAGTGGGAAGGTGTGCAGTTTACCGAGTTTCTTGCGCAGCTCCCACCACTTAAGCCAACTGCCCGGCATGTGTTGTTCCACTGCGAACAGGGCTTTACGGCAAACGTACCTCTGGATCTGATGCGTGAACCGGATGCGCTGCTGGCCTATAAATATGCCGGTGCCGAACTGACCCCCGAACATGGCTTCCCGCTCCGCTCGCTCGTACCCAAGAAATACTTCTGGAAGAGCGCCAAATGGCTGCGTGGGATCGAATTTCTCAGCGAAGATCGCCTCGGCTTCTGGGAGCGCTATGGCTATAGCAATAGCGCCGACCCATGGAAGGAAGAACGGTACTCGGAATAACCGGCTGCAGCGGAAGATGCTATACGGTATGCTACCGCGCCTCGGCGTGGCGGCACAAGACGTTGCATCTTCCGCTTGTTTTCGTACCGGAAACCGTTCATAATAGAACCATACCGCATCGCCGTGGGAAATAGACCGAGGCATGGCATGCAGATCAGGTTCTGGGGAGTTCGCGGGTCGATCCCTGCGCCGATCCGCCCCGACGCAATTGAAGAGAAGATCGTACGTGCCATCCAAACGCTTCCACCTGAGGTGGATCGTAGTGATGAGGCGGCCGTACGTGCGTATGTCCAGTCGCTGCCGGTATTACAGCGTGGTACTGCCGGCGGCAATACGACGTGTGTCGAGATCCGGACATCCGATGCGCTGATACTGATCGATGCCGGTTCGGGTATTCGTGATCTCGGCCAGGAGTTAATGCAAGGGCCATGCGGCCGTGGCGAGGGCGAGATCCATATTCTCTTCAGCCATCCGCACTGGGATCATGTGCAGGGGTTTCCCTTCTTCACGCCGGCCTTCATCCCCGGCAACCGCATCTTCTTCTACTCCGTCCACGATATGCGTACCGCTCTGATCGACCAGCAGCGTTCGCTCTTCTTCCCGGTACCGGTCAGCTATATGCGGGCGACCATGGAGTTTATTGCGATCCAGCCCGACGATCTGCTGACGATTGGCGATACGCAGGTTACGCTGCGCAAGAACGCGCATCCGGGTGATTCCTACAGCTTCCGCTTTGAAGATCGCCATAGTGTGTTCGTCTTTGCCAGTGATGCCGAGTATAAGAACCTTGATCGGGCGGCGTTGCAGCCGGCGATCGATTTCTTCCACAAGGCCGATGCGCTGGTTTTTGATGCGCAGTATACGCTCCGCGAAGCCTGGCAGAAGGTCGATTGGGGTCATAGCTCGGCGCTGATTGGTGTCGATATGGCGCGCCTGGCGGGGGTGCGCCGCCTGCTGTTGTTCCACCACGATCCAATCTATTCCGATGAACAGTTGCTCGATATCCAGGCTAATGCCCTGGCCTATCAGGCACAAGACACCAGCCGGCCAACATGCGAGATCATCATTGCGCACGAAGGGCTTGAGCTTGATCTCACGCCGCCCGGCACCGTCGATCTCCAGCTACTCGATGGTGAAACAGCCGTGCTTTCGCCGATCAGTGTTTTTGACGAGCAAGGCGTTGATGCGCTCGATACCCGCCTGAGTGCACTGGCCGTCGAAGGCGGCGGCGGCACAATGATCATCGATCTGTCGCAGGTCGAGACGCTCACCACCACAACCCTTCATTCACTTGTGGCGCTTGGGCGAGCCCGCCAGGGTACCCGCCTGCTGTTGGCCAGCCCATCACCAGGGATCGAGCGGGTCATCCGCTTCGCCGGTTATAGCGATGTCTTTGCCGTCTATCCTTCGGTTGAGGCGGCGCTTGCGGCAATGAATCTACGCGATGCGCTTGATCTGCCGGGGGCGGTGCTGGGTGGGCGCTATCGGATCGAAGAACGCCTGAGCACCAGCGCGGTTGGTACCGTTCTGAGCGCCACCGATATCACCAACGACGAAGATCTGGCGATCCTGGTGTTGTCGCCGACATTCAGTAACGAAACCATTGCGCTGTTGCTTCGCATGGCACCGCAGTTGACCGCGCTCGAGCATCCGGCGATCGGCCCGATGCGTTCGATCGAGCAGGATTCCGGCTGTACGTTTATTGTGTCGCTGCCATTGCGCCGCCCGACGCTGCAAGAGGTGATGACACAACATCCCGGCCCGCTCGACCCGATACGTGCGTTCGAGATCGCGAGCGATCTGGCACAGGCACTGGAATACCTGCATAGTTGTGGTGTGGTACACGCCAATCTTGCACCACAGACGATCTTCCTCGGAGACGGTGCAACGCGGCTGGCGAATGTGGGCCTTGGCCGGCTTGAAGGGACGCGGCGGCTGCTTGATGTACCACCCTCGGTATTGCGGCCGGCCTATGTGACACCCGAACAGGTTGATGGGCAGGAGATCGACGCTCGTACCGATCTGTATGCACTTGGCTCGATTCTGTTTCAGATCTTTACCGGCCGGCCGCCATTTGAAGGAGACGATCAGGCGCTGATCGCAGCTCATGCTCAGCAGCCACCGCCGTTGCCGCGCTCGCTGAATCCCGCGATCTCACTTGGCCTCGAACACTTGATCCTCAAGCTACTGGCAAAAAACCCCAACGATCGCTATGCCGGAGCCCGCCAGGTTCTCGAAGTCCTCGGGAGCCTGGCAGTGGGCGGTAACGAAGTGGTGCGCCAGCAGGGTGCCATGGTACGGCGTGCAGCACAGCTCAGCCGGTTACGTGATGCATGGGAGGCTGTGCAGGCCGGCCATGGCCAGCTGGCCTTTATCGGTGGCGAGCTTGGCGTTGGCAAAACACGCCTGATCCGCGAACTTGCCGGTACTATCGACGACGGCATGGTGCTGATTGGTCATTGCCGCGAGAACCACGGCAGCCCGATCTATCAACCATTTGTCGAGATCCTGCGTGCATATGTGGCGAATGTCCCGCAGGATCTCTACGACGACTCGGTTCTGCCGCTCCTGAGTTCGATTGCCGAATTGGTTCCTGAAGTACGCCGGCTGGCACTGCCGCTACCGGATCTGCCGTTGCTCAGCCCGCGCCACGAGCAGTTGCGGCTTATCAATAGTATTGTCCGTTTCATCGGCCATGCAGCGCGGCGGCAACCCTGGCTGCTGGTGCTCGATGATCTGCAATGGGCCGATGAAGCAACCCTTGAGCTCCTGATCTCGCTTGGGCGGCAGTTGCCCGAATTGCCCTTGCTGGTGATCGGCATCTACCGCGACACTGAAATCGACGCCAATCACCGGCTGCGCCAGACCCTTGGTGAGCTTGATCGGCATCCGGGCTATACCTGGATCGCGCTCGAACGCCTCGACGAAGCTGGGGTCGCTACGATGTTGGCACAATTGTGGGGTGGCAATGTTCCATCATTACTCGTCGAGCAGATCTTCCGCCATACCGATGGGAATCCGCTGTATGTGGAATCGATCGCCCGCAGCTTCAGCGACGATGGTGTGATCGTGCTCGGCGAGGGTGGCGTGGTGTTGCAATCGAGCGGCGAGATCCGCATGGCTCCAAGTGTTCGCGAGGCTGTCTGGCGGCGCATCCGACGCCTCAACCCCGACACACAGACACTCTTGCGGCAGGCAGCCATCCTTGGCCTGGTCTTTTCGTTCGAACAACTGCATGCCATGAGCGGCATGAGCGACTGGGAGGTACTCGAACATCTCGATGTCGCGTTGGAGCGTCGCCTGTTACAGGAAGTGCCGAACGAGCCGATGCTGCGTTTCAGCCATAGCGAGATCCACTATGTGCTGTATGCCGATCTGGGGGTGATGCGCCGCCGGTTGCTGCACCGCCAGGCGGCTGAAGCGATTGAACTGCTGGCTGGGGGGCGTGCCGATGAACATGCCCACGAACTGGCGCATCACTACTACGAGGCGGGCGAGTGGGAAAAAGCCTTCACCTTCAGCATGGCGGCCGGTAGGCAGGATGCCCTGATCTATGCCAATCAGCGGGCGCTGCACTGGTATAGCCGGGCGATCGATGCCTTTGCCCAACTCGATGCCGATGCCATCACCCGGATCAGCCCTGAACAGCTGTGGGCGTATGATCATATCGGCGATCTGTTGCAGGTACTGGGGCGTTGGGCCGAAGCTCACGAAATGTTCGACCGTGGTATGACACTGGCTGCCCAGCTTGACAACCGCGAACTACAGGCACGCCTTCAGCATCAGAAGGGCTGGTTATTGCACGACCAGGGCGAGTTTGCGGCCGCCGCCGAGTGGCAGCAACGTTCACTGGCGCTCTACACCGAGCTCGGAGACGAAGCCGGTGTCGCCCGTTCGCTGAATCTGCTTGGCACCCTGCAGGCTGAAACCGGCGATGGTATCGCCGCCGGCGAGACCTTCCGCCGCAGCCTGGCGATCCGCCGTACTATCGGGGATCGCCATGGCGTCGCCGCAACGCTTAATAACCTGGGCATGATCGCCATCGACCAGGGCGATTTTGCGGCAGCCCGTGAACCGCTCGAAGAAAGTCTGACGATCACGCGCACCGATGGTTACCGACGCCTTGAGATTGTGGCGCTCAACAACCTCGGCTACCTCAAGATCTTTCTTGGTGAATATGACGAGGCGCAGACGTTGCTGGAATCCAGCCTGAATCTTGCCCGCTCGATCGGCGATCTCGCCGATACCGCAATTGCCCTGCACAACCTGGGGAAGGTTTTGCAGGGTAAAGGTGATCTGGCTGCGGCACGCAAACGTTATATCGAAAGCTTCTGGATCTACCGCGAACTTGGCGACCGACGCAATATTGCGTACCTGCTCGAAGATCTAAGTACCCTGCTGGTACGGTTTGCCGATCACCGGCGGGCGCTTCTATTGCTGGGCGCTGCCATGGCGCAGCGCGAAGCTATTCGCTCACCGATCCCACCCGGTGCGCGCAGCCTCCTTGAGGCCGAGTTGGCAGTAGCCCGTGCGGCACTCCCCGCTGCCGACGTTGCCGCTGCGATTACTGCCGGCCGGGCCACATCGGCGGAAGCTGCAGTTGCTGCTGTCCTCGAATTTGCCCCGATGTGACAAATATCACAGGCATGACGGCACCTTCACGGTACACTCAACCAGACATCTGATATGTACTGGCAGAAGGAGAGCTCAATGTCAATCGCAGCATTTCATGATCTGGCAGCGCTGGTCGATATTCCTGCAGACGGAACGATCAGCCGGACGATCTATCAGGATTCGGCGATCAAGGCCGTATTGTTCGGTTTTGCCGCCGGCCAGGAACTTTCGGAGCATACGTCGGCCATGGCCGCAACATTGCAATTCGTCTCTGGAAATGCGCAGGTGACGCTTAATGGCGAGCAGATCGAGGCTGGACCGGGCACATGGATCCATCTGCCGCCACGCCTCCCGCATAGTGTCGTCGCATTGACACCCGTGGTGATGTTGTTACTGCTCATGAAGCGTACTGTATGAGTGCGGCTGCCGGCTTCTTGCAATCCGCAATGCTGCCTGCTACAATACGGCTGCGCGGCTTAGAGTGTTTCGTCGCTTGCAGTTGCAAACTCACGCACGAAACACCGCAGTAAGAAGCCACACGGTCCAGTAGCTCAATGGATAGAGCACCAGTCTTCGGATCTGATTCAAGAGATCAAGAGCGGTGGAACGCGGCATACTGCTGCGGAAACCGCTCTTTCTTTTTGACCACAACCGGAGACACAACTGAGTGATTGTGGTCAACATTGTGGTTAGGACGCCGCCGCCTTTCGCCCTCTCCCCCGCTGTATCAACGGCCCTCCGGCTGCTCTCCGCCGCTCGCCCCGTACCACCTGACCGACCCCCTCCTGGGTGACGCGGTACTCCCTGGCGAGCTGCATCTGCGTTGCCAACCCTCGGGCGTAGCGCTCGCGCATCCGGCGAATATCCGCATCACTCAGCTTCGCCTGCGGGTGCAATTCCCCGAGGGAGGCTCTCCCGCGCCGACGCATCTCTCGTACTGTATCGGCCCGCATACTGTCGCGCAGGGGGCGCGGGCTACAACACCAAGGGGTGTCGCATTGATGGCGAACCACCCCCTTCGGCCAGTGTGCATGTCCCAAGTAATAGGCGACCCGATGGGCGCTCATCCGCTCTGGTTTCACCCAGAACTGTCCATACCCCGCGCTACCGGTCGCCCCTTGCCAGAGCCAACACTCTGCGACTTTCCCGCGTTGCACCTTCGCCCAGAACCGGCGCGCATCCACTTCGGCCACCTCAGGCAGCATGTTGCATCTCCGTCTGACGTTCGAGCAGATACTGGTAGGAACGTCGAATGGTCGCAACCGCATAGGCCGGGTTCCACACGCCGCCAATCACCAAATGGCAAGGCAACGTCTCCAGCTCTGCCTCAAAGGGGTCGTTGAGCCGGCTCAGGTCTTCACCGACCGCCCGAAACCGCTCGTGGCGAATCTCCTCCGGGCAGGTCACTTGCACCACGAAGTAGCCGCGCTCGATGGCGAACAACGCCTCGTTATGGAACCGGATGCCC
>CALLZL010000644.1 GCA_937859575.1 uncultured Chloroflexota bacterium | reverse complement strand
GATCTCCAGCGCCGCTTGCACGACGCGCTGCCCGGTGTTGCCATTATATCGGGCGATGGAACCGATCCGCTGATGCTCGAAGCGGCTGGGATTCGTGATGCCAATGTAGTGGTAGCAGTGACCGGTGCCGACGAGACCAATCTGGTGGTGGCGAGTCTGGCGCGCTTGGAGTTCACGGTTCCACGCACCGTTGCTCGTGTGAATGATCCGCGCAATGCGTGGTTGTATACCGCCGACATGGGCGTCGATGTAGTGATGAACCAGACCGATATTATGGCGCATCTACTGGCGAATGGTATCGTGTGAAGGAGGCACCTGCTCAGCGCCCCAGGCGGCGGCCAGCATGGTGATATCATCGTGCTGGGGTGCCATACCGGCAAAGGCCTCAACAGCCGCCAGCACCGCCGCCATACTCGCCAGAACTGCTTGTGTCAGGCCGAGTGCCTCACGCCGCCGCGACACCCAATTACCGAACGACTGAGAGGTAGCCGTCATCGATTCTCTCGCTTCATCACCGGCGTGGTTGTTGATCTGCCACCCGCGGCAATCGAATCGCAACGCCGTTTGTAGCCCGGTGTGCTAGACTCATGGTGGCATCAAGGAGCGAACCATTGGGTTTGCGAGTGGGTCATTGGACTTACGCCCTTGGTGCCTTTCCGTTTCCTCCGTCGGCGATCGACTCACGCGGCTTCGTGGTGCAGGTTGCCGCCGGCCCGAGCGATATGGCCCAGGCCGGCGACTTGCCATGCTAGATCATCATCAGCTGCGTTTCGGCTGCAACTGCCTCGACTTCGTGAATGCGCAGCCGGGTGCGGATGATCGCATCCGGGCTGAGGCTGATCGAGTCGATCCCTTGAGCCACCAGAAACGCGGCAAAATCCGGGTAATCCGATGGTGCCTGGCCACAGATCCCAACTTTGCGCCCGCAGCGATGCGCCACGCTGATCAGCTCGGCACACGAATGGGTTACCGCGCTGATCCGCTCATCGAAGAGTGGCGCAACCCGCGCCGAATCGCGATCAACCCCCAGTGTGAGCTGGGTTAGATCGTTCGAACCGATCGAGAAGCCATCGAACACGGCGGCGAACTTTTCGGCCATCAGGATATTCGACGGGATCTCGGCCATAACATACACTTCCAGGCCATCGCGGCCACGCACCAACCCACCGGCACGCATCACCTCAAGCACACGCTCACCCTCCTGGGGTGTCCGGCAGAAGGGCACCATCACAATCAGATTCTTCAGGCCAAACTCCTCACGTACACGCCGAATGGCAGCGACTTCGAGCATGAAGCCATCCTGATAATCCGGATGGTAGTAACGGCTTGCGCCACGCCAGCCGATCATCGGATTCTCTTCAGTCGGCTCGAACTGTGCGCCGCCAAGCAGATGCGCATACTCGTTGGTTTTGAAATCCGACAGCCGCAGGATCACCGGTTTTGGCCAGAAGGCAGCCGTGATTGTGCCGATACCACGTGCCAGGTTATCGATAAAATATGAAGAAGTCGCTACCCCTGAGCAGGGATGCCTTCACACGAAGATATAAGGCAAGGATGGCGGCAGATCGGCTGGAATCAGTGCTCGGTATTCGGAGCGGGCAGGAACCCAAGATCGGCGCTGAGGTGCCAGTTGCCGATCATACGTGCCAGGTCGGCCGGCAGCGCATGGCGGGCCTGATACGGCTGGTAGAGGGTATCGGTCGCGGTGGGTACAACCACCAGCAGGCCGCTGAGCCGTACAATCGCCTGGTGAAATGCACGGCTGCCGGCCAGGCCGCGAAATGCAAAATAGGCATCATCGCCGGCAGCGGCATGCCGGCGTAGCGCCAGCAGCATGCCCTCGATCGCTGCAATATCGAACATGCCGGCATCGCTTACCAGCACCAGTAGATTGGCAGCACCGGCGGCAAGCTGGCCCAGTTTGCCGCACACAACCGCCGCCAGGCGTTCGGTGGCGCTGCGGTCGGCGGATTGCGCCGGACGCAGCCGTGAAACTTCGACATAGATATCGGTATGATCTTTGTGGCACAGCAGGAAATCCGGCCCGCGTCGGCCCGCAACCGGCTCGTAGATCAGCCGGCTGCGCCGATCGGCGGCCAGCACCGCAGCTACCGCCAGCTCGCACTGCAGATCGCGCTGCAGATCGGGATCAGTCGCCAGCCGCACCTTCTTGCGAATCTTTGCCTGATGCAGCCGGGTGAAGTCGTGCAGCGGCGCCACTGCCACCAGGCGCGCCAGATACCAGGCGGCAAGCGGGTGCTGTTGGCTGCCAAAGATAGCCGCAGCAAGTGCGCGAAGTGGCGTGCTAGACATATAGTTGCCACAGCTGCGAAACGTGGTATGCTAGCCAGGGTCGCACACCGTCTCTGCCGGCCGGACAACGGCTCACCTGTGCCTGCTTCCAATCCACAGCCGGCCCGATTGTCTGCCTATGCATCATCTCGCCACCATATTTATGCGGCTCGATCCGCCGCAGAAACGCCTCGTTCAGATCCATGTCTGCCGCAATGCGCTGCAGGTATGGGAAGCATATGTGCGGCAGCACGCACCGTTCGAGTATGTCGATTCGATCGTCGGTATGCAGCATCGCGTCGATACCGATCTGCCACGCGCCGCGCTGATTGCGGTGCTGACCCGTGCTGATGCCGGGGTGATTGCCCGGCGCTACGCCGAACCGATTGCTGCACTCCACGATGACGATCTCGTCTTGCCGGATCACATAATCTTTGCGTACTATGCAATCTATAATCTGTACCGCAAATATATCGAGGGCAGGGGGATCGACGACTGGTTGATTGTCAATCAGGCACTTGCGGCAGAAGCAAGCCTTCAACGGGGCGAAAGCATCTTGACTGCGGCGCTCCAGCGCTACCTCGATGATCAAACGGCATCCTAGTTGCTGCGATACCCCGGCATCAGCAACCATACAAGCGCGGCAGCTATTCGGCCGGGAAGGGGCGCAACTCATGCAGGATCGTCGCCCAGATGGCAGAATAGCTCTGATCGGTCAGGAACGGCGCCACACCAATCAGCACCAGGCATGCCCCGGTGAATGCAAGTGCCGCATACTCACCCTTGCGGTACGGCAGCACACGCCACGAGCTCTGCGGGAAGGCGGTCGGCGTCGCATCTGCTGTGGTATGCGACGCAGCAACAATCCCGAGCGGAGCGGCGGGCACCGGTGGTGCAGCCGGTTTGCCCGCCAGCTTCGACACCACCGCACGTAGTGCCAGTGCAATATCATCAAGCGCCAGGAAGAACGTACGGATCAGGTTGCGCCAGAGCAGTGCCCGATTGCCGGCCTGAGATACCCGGCCTGCTGCTTGCGCCGCCATGCGCCCGCCGGCCGAGAGCCCGGCCAGGCCGAAGATTGTGTCGAGGTAGAGTGCCAGCACAAAAGCAAACAGGATCAACCCCACATCCAGCTTGATCTCCCACAACGCCTCGGCAAACGCAAACCTCCAGCTGGCGCTCTGCTGGTAGTGGCGCACGATCTCGAGCAGCCCATGCAGTGTAACGACCACCACCAGCCAGAATAACCCGAGTGTGATACTCAATATCAGCGCCAGCCCGATATACAGCACATTAAAGATCGCACTATCATCGTGTTCCTGGATCCAGCTACGCATCCGACTCGTCGTCATGGGCACTCCTTCCGCACGCACGTTCTCCGTTCACTGTGCGTACCATTATGGCATAGTTCTGCCGGAGGGTGGGGTATTGCCAGGAGCTGATACATCTCATGACGTTTGGAAAGACGAACGCTGCAACCGGGGTTCACTCCGACGGCCCTGGGTCTCAATCCCGCCCGATCTTGAAACAGCGACGAAGATCTGCAAAGCCGGGGGATGCCGTTCGATCTTTCGCTTCGGTTCGGCAGCGCGGGGAGCGCTGCATGCCGGAGCAGTTTACCCCATTCCAATCTGGTGCCCCCGGACGGACTCGAACCGCCGGCACGCGGTTTAGGAAACCGCTGCTCTATCCACCTGAGCTACGGGGGCGTCGTATGCCGCCATTATAACGCAGCCGTTTTAGTGCGGCAACCAGGCATACGGCCACATTGCCCGGTTATGAACCTTCGGCAAGCGCTGCATCGAGGATCTCGCGCCAGATATCGATCGGCTGCGCACCGGCCAGTAGCCGGCCGTTGATGAAGAAGGCGGGCGTACCGAGCAGCTGCAGCTGACGTGCTTCAGCAGTATTCGCCAGCACATTCGCGATCTGTTGCTCGCTTGCCACACACGCTATGAGCTGTTCGACATCGGCACCGGTGGCGAGTGCCGCTACCCGGATACGCCGCAATGCATCAGCCTCTTCGCCATACCAGGCCTGCTGCTCGGCAAACAGTGCGCTGTGCATCGGCCAGTAGCGCCCCTGTTCCCCGCCACACTCGGCCGCCTGTGCCGCCAGCACCCCATGCCGGCTGGTGATCGGCAGATCCTTCACCACATAATACACTCGCCCCTGTTCGATATACTCGGCCAACAACAGCGGGAAGGTCTCCTGATGAAAACGGCCGCAATACGGGCAGCCAAAATCGGTAAACTCCACCACCGTAAGCGGTGCGCGTGGGTCGCCACGGGCTGCAAACGGCTCGGCAGCCAGGCCAAGCAGCGCCATACTCGATGTCACCGGGCCATCAGCGGTGTACTGCAGTGCGGGCGTCACCGTCGGCAGGGGTGTCGCCGTCGGCGGTGCCAGAGTCGGTGGGCGTGTTGCACGTACCACTGCGGCAGCCGCCACCGGCACCGTCGGCGTCGCCAGGGTCGGGGCGGCAATGATCGTGATTGGCGGCGGTGGGCCGGGATCGCCTGCTGCAGCGCAGGCAGCGAGAAATAACGCAAGCAGCAGCATAAAGTATGGATGTCTCATGATTCTCGGTCATCAAACTAGTGTACACTGTAGGCATGGATAACATTGGCCTGTGGCGCGATATGGTGCGCCCGGCATGGCTATGTTAGTGTCGCTCTGGCATGCTGAATGGCAAGAGCAGTGCTAGAACATCAAGAGGTGCGGCTTCTTCGCCTCGCTCAGCATACCGCCGCATGTGCCCGGCACCTATGTAGTATAGCAGCGAAAGGACTTCGTTCATGGAATATCGACAGCTTGGCCCGAGTGGGATGCGCGTTTCAACGATCGGCCTGGGAACCAACCAGTTTGGCGGCAAAGTCGATCAGGCTGGCGTTAACGCCATCCTCGACACCGCACACGAGCTTGGCATCAACTTCATCGACACGGCTGATGTCTATACCGGTGGTCGTTCTGAAGAGACACTGGGGGTGGCATTAAAAGATCGCCGTCTGCAGTTTGTGCTTGCAACCAAGGTCTTTAACCCGATGGGCAAGGGAACGAATGACCGGGGGGCCTCGCGCTACCATATCATGCAGGGGGTCGAAGCGAGCCTGCGCCGCATGCAGACCGATCATATCGATCTGTATCAGATGCATCGCTACGATGATGCAACGCCGATTGAAGAGACATTGCGGGCGCTTGATGATCTGGTGCGGAGCGGCAAGGTACGCTATATCGGCGCGTCGAACTATGCCGCCTGGCAGCTGGCCCGCGCCAATGCGATTGCCGAACTGCGCGGCTGGTCACAGTTCATCAGTGTGCAGAACCACTATCATATGTTCGAACGCGAACTCGAACGCGAAGTGCTTGGCTATTGCAACCAGAGCGGCAGCGGCATCCTGCCGTACTTCCCACTTGCGGGCGGCTTTCTGACCGGCAAATATCGCCGTGGCGAAGCTGCACCGGCCGGCTCACGCGGCGAGTCGAGCACCTATGTCCAGCAGTATATGACCGATACCAACTACGCGAAGGTCGAGCAACTGAGCGCCTGGGCTGCCGAACGCGGCCATACCATGGGCGATCTGGCGCATGCCTGGCTCCTGGCACAACCACGCGTCTCGTCGGTGATCTCGGGGGTGACATCACCCGATCAGCTGCGTGCCAATGCCAATGCCGCCGGCTGGGCACTTACCGGCGAACTTGCCGAAGTAAACACCATCCTTGATGGAGGCGCAAAGTAAGCCGGTATGCGACCCTCTTCGATCATTTTCGTCAGCGTCCTGACCGTCTACATGGCTCTTGGGGTGCTCAACCCGCTGCTTGCACCGATGGTGCGGGCACTTGATCTGAGTGAAACACAGGGTGGCCTGATTCTAACCGTCGCGGCGCTGCTGTTTTCGCTCAGCAGCCCGTTCTGGGGGCCACGTACCGAGCGTTTTGGCCGCAAAACGATCTTTCTGGTCGGGTTGCTCGGCTTTTCGATCGGGTACTGGTGTTTTGCTCTTGCGGTTGAGTTTGGCACCAGTGGCGTGATCACGCCACTGGTCGCTTTCATCTGCATGCTGATCACACGCGGCATCGCCGGCTTCCTCATGTCGGCGGTACCGGTGTCGGCACAGGCATATATTGCAGCCAATACCAGCGGTTCCGAACGCACCGCCGGGATCGCGCTGCTGAGCAGCGCCAATGCGCTGGGGTTCATTATCGGGCCGGCACTTGGCGCCGGCCTGGCGATGGTCAGCCTGACGGCCCCATTGTATGCGGCGGCGGCGCTGCCGCTGGTTGCGGCACTGCTGGTGGCAACCCAGCTGCGCCGCACCGGGATTCGTGTCGAAGCTGCAACACCACCCCGGCTGAGCCTGCGTGATGCACGTATCTGGCCCTGGCTGGCGGTCGGCTTTATCATGATCATGTGTCTGGTGAGCATGCAGGCCACGGCCGGTTTTCTGTTTCAGGATCGGCTGGGCCTGACCACCCAGGCGACCGCACAGATGCAGGGAGTGGCGCTGGTGATCCTCGGGCTGACGAATATCAGCCTGCAGTTTGGTGTGATTCGCCGTCTGCGCGTGCCGCCACTGCGCCTGTTGCGCATCGGCCTGCCGATCGGCATGCTTGGGCTGGCAGCACTGGCGCTGGCCCATTCATTCACTGCCCTGCTGGCATCCTTCGTTGTCGCGGGTGCCGGGATCGGCCTGGCCTTGCCCGGCCTCAACGCCGCCGTGACTCTGGAAGTCGAACCGCAGGAACAAGGCTCGACCGCCGGATTGTCGACGATGTCGCTTGGCATGGGGGCCATGGCTGGGCCGTTGATCGCCACCAGTATGTATCAGCTGCAGAGTGAACTGCCGTATTTCTTTACGGCGGTGCTGCTTGGCCTGATCGCACTGGCCGCATGGCTGCACCCGCGGCTGGCACGTGTCGAACAGCTTGCGACCCGGCGGGTTGTAACCCCATAGGCAACGGAAGAGCACGGCTCGGTATGCAGATCGACGAGATCCAGGCGGCAGTCGCAGCTATCGAACAGACGGCCGAGCTGTATGAGGAACTGCATTTCGCTGCTCGCGCCGATGCGATCGATACACTAACCTTCGATCTGCTCGATCGCATTGGTGAGCTACTCACCACAACCAGGCCGGCAGATCGTCTGATCAGGTTGCAGCAGGCGGCCCAGCGCATACAAGCACGCCTGGAAGTAGTTGACGATCGGCTATTCCAACGGCTGCGGGGCACGATTCGCACCGGTAGCATTCGCGGCGCTGGCTTCCGCAAGCTGCTCGATACGTATACCAGCATGGATCTCACAGGTAGCCGGTCGCATACGGCCGGCTACGATGCCCTTGATCAGTTTGTGAATCGGCTGCTGGGCATTACCATGCTCCCCGTGGCAACACTCGATCTGGTACCCGAGATGGTCGCCTACCAGCCGATGCCGGCGCGCATCATTCTTGAAATGGTCGAACTGGCTCAACTGAGCGACAGCGATGTGTTTTACGATCTGGGATCCGGCCTGGGGCGTGTGCCGATGCTGGTGCATCTGCTCAGCGGGATATCGGCGTATGGAATCGAATACGAACCGGCATACTGCGCCTACGCCCGGCAATGCGCAGCCGATTTACACCTTGCCGATGTGACATTCATTACCTCAGACGCTCGTGATGTCGTGTATGATGCCGGGACGATCTTTCTGCTCTATACCCCATGTGTCGGTAGTATGCTCGACACTGTGCTGCACCGGCTGTATCAGGCAGCCCGCCACAGCTGCATTCGCATCTTTAGCTACGGGCCATGCACGCCGATTGTGGCCCGCCAACCATGGCTGGAATGTGTCGCCTGGCCTGCAAAGCACCACGATATGCTTGCACTCTTCCGCTCGTTCTAGCACAGAACGGTTGATGATTGGCAACGCGCGCCGCGAACGGTTCAATAGCGAGGTGCAGAAGTATTGAACTGTACGTATGCGGGCGAGACGCCCGCGCTCCCAGCGATCAATCGTTTTGCATGTTGCTATAGATGGCGGCAGTATCCTTTCGCTTATGGCAGCCGGTCGCCCTCAATCACGGCAATCACATCGAGCAGTTCGAGCGGCAGCCGGATGGTATACTGCGGTACTTCAAGCGGCTGCGCGGGTACCTTGGGCCGGCGCGGTGCCCAGTCAATCCAGACACTGATCATCCCCAGGGCATTGGCGCCATACACATCGCGGGCAAGATAGTTGCCGACCATCATCGTCGCACCGTAGTCGGCCGCGGCGATGCCAAGCGCATCAAGCGCCGTGGTAAACATGCGTGCATGTGGCTTTTCGACACCCACCAGCTCGGAGATAGCAAGGGTGCGAAATGCATCGAGCAGGCCATACTGCCGCCCCAGCACATTGGTATATGTGGCTGCATAGCCATCGGCTACCAGGGCCAGCGGGTAGCCGCGCCGCCGGAGCGTAGTGATCAGCTCGGCGGCGCCCGGCAATAACGCAGCCCGCTGCGTGACCCCCTGTTCATCCTTTTCTTCGGTTGCCTCATCGGCCAGCGTATCGCCAAAATCGAAACAGATCGCCCGTAGCTGCATTGCCTATTCCTCGTATCTCGCTATAGTTGCACACTATTCAGATGGCATGGCGCAGGTTGAGTCGCCACTTCGAGGCGCAGCAGATGGTCAAGCGCCTCAGCCGCATTCGCACCGCACATCTCGCTGCTCGGGCGTAGGGCGATACACACGGCCGGGCGCTCGGGGCGGCCAAACAGACGGCAGCGGTTGTCGTCGCTGAGCTGGGCACAGCGTACCCCGGCCGGTTTGCCATGCGGCATGCCGGGGATGGGCGACGAGATCGACGGCGCGATACAGCATGCGCCACACCCCACACGACACTCCATCAATCCCTCACTGCAACGGCGAATAGTCAGTCGGCGTCAGCACGACACTCTCAACCCGTGCTGCCAGCACGCCATCGACTTCGCTGGCCGCCTTACCCGCCTGCCACTCCGCATCGGCACGAAACGCTTCCCATGCCTGGCGCAGGGCGGTTTCATCCGCAAATGCCATGATATACACCAGATCGCCACTCGCATCTGTGGCGAGGGTTGGTGTCCAGAACGCGACCACCTGCATTGCATAGCGCTCAAAGATGCGTAGGGTCAATGTGCGGAAGCGCGCATGCAGTGCATCGATCTTCCCCGGTGCGGCCCAGTAGGTGCGTAGTTCGTAAACCATTGCGGTGCTCATTCCTTCTGATCATCCGAATCCCACGCCATCATACCGCATTCCGCCATGCTATCATACGAGCACTGACAAGAAAGGAAGCGAGATGCTTGATCGCAAACAGCCGGTGATCTTCGCCGGCGAGAACCATATGATCACGCTGTTCGAGCCCGGCCAGGCCGAGCCGATAGCTGCTGCAAGCGTCTGGCGGTGCAGCTATTCGGCGCAGGGCGAGGGGTTTGTGCTGTGCCTCTGGCATACTCCCGATCAGAGCGGCAGCACTCGCCTGGCAGCGCAGGGCATATACAGCGACAACATGCCGTTGGCGATCATGGTGCGTGATCGCTTCAACCAGTATTTTGCCGGTTTCGACGCACGTGGTTTTGCGCGTATCGAGCCGCAGCCGGCGCGTTTTCAGCAGTATGGCGAAGGTATGCGCCGCCACCGTATCGCCTGTGCGACGGCCGACTACCAGATCGAACTCACGTGGAACGAGGTGTTCGATGCCGCGCTCGAAATCTTCTACAATACCAGCGGCCCCGAGCCGTATCATGTCTCGGCGGTGATCTGCAACTGCCGCAGTGCCGCCATTAGCATCGATGGGGTTGCGCTGCATGGTGCCATCCGAACCCCATCCGGCGCATCGATCAGCTCCGGGTTCCTTGCCTTTTCGGAAACATGGGTCGCCGCCCTTTGATCTGTGAGGTTGCTATGACGCCACATCCGCTATATTATCTCGCACCACTCACACTACTCCTCGCCGGCTGCACCATCTTCGGCCTACCGGTAGCCGATCCGGCGCTCGCGCAGCGCCCCGCCGATTTCGCGCTCGTCTATCAATGGCGCGAGGGCAGCCTGCCGCCGCCCTATCACTACGAATACGACATCGAACTGCAACCGTCGGGTCTGGGCGAGATCCGCATGCGGCCCGACTACCCTGCCGATGGGGTGCCGCTGTGGATCGAGTCATTCAGCCTGAGCGACAGCCAGCTTGATAGCCTCTACCAGGTATTCGTGACAGATCGGAAGAGCGTCGTGTAGGGAAAGAGTGTAGATCTCGGTGGTCG
>CALLZL010000643.1 GCA_937859575.1 uncultured Chloroflexota bacterium | reverse complement strand
ACTACGCTACCTATGGCCCACTCGACCGCCTTTTGCTCGACGAGGAGATCACCGACGTGCATCTGAACGGGCCAGGGCACGAGGTGATCGTGCGTCGTGTCGGCAGTGAGGGGGAATGGCGCACCGGCGAGATCTGGCACGACGACTGGTTTCACTGGCTTGCCAATCAGTTCCCGTTGCGTGGTATTGGGTCCAGTACCGGTATGCAGGAGAGCGGAACGGTCAATGTCACGCGACCTGGACGTCGGCCATGCGTCATCCGCTACGAGATTATCCGTCCGTTGCTCTGCCCACAAGGGCCGGTGCTCGCCCTGCGGTTCTTGCGTCCTTCCCGATTGTCGCTTGGCCGGCTTGCCGAGCAACGCCTGTTATCGCCAGCGATGGCCTCATTCCTCGCCAGTTGTGTCGAGGCAGGCGTGAGTATCGTGCTAGTCGGCGCGCCTGGCAGCGGGAAGACGACCCTGGCGCGGGCACTGCTCAATCTCGATACGATCGCGGACACCCGGCTGATCTGCATCGAAGATGTGCCCGAGCTGACCCTGCATAATCCGCATGTCGTGCAGCTACTGGCCCGTCACGATGTATCTATGCTGAGTCTGACCTATACCGCGCTGCGTATGGCTCCCGCGCGGCTCGTCTTGGGGGAAGTGCGTGGCGCAGAGGCGTATGCACTCCTGGCAGCCATGCGCGCGGGCAATCCGATCCTGACCACAATGCATGGGCTGAGCGCCCGCCATGGGCTGGATGCATTCATCGGTATGGCGCTCGAAGCGCGCGAGGCCCGCGGTTCTGTCGACCTGGTGCGGATGAACCTGAACGCCCAGCCGCTCATCCTGGTGGCGCTTCAGCGACAGGGCGGGCAGCGTGAGGTCGCCGAACTGGCCGAGGTACTGCCGACCGGCGGCACGGGTCACCCGATTGCCCAGGTGCGCTGGCGCCGCTCCGCGTTTGGCGAGGGCTGGACGCTGATCTCGCCGCCCTCGGATGATCTGATAGAGCGCCTGCGTCGTTCTGCTCATCGGCACACCCTGGCGGAGCTGGAGTTGGCGATGGGAGGGAACTTCTGATGACGATCTTGGTCAGCTCAACGGTGCCCGGCCTGCTGGGAGCACTGGAGCAGGCGATGGGCGGCTCGCAGGAGCTGCTCCTGGTACGCGATGCGGAACGCCTCCAGGGGTTGATCAGCAGTCCCGACACAGATTTTACGGCCCTCATCCTCAGCGACACGATCGAGCCGCGCCCAAATCAGGAGGTGGCGCAGTCACTGTGGGAGATCGTGGCCTATATGAGCCGCCATCGGCGGCCGCTCGTTCCAGTTGTGCTCACCCTGGCCCGCGAGACGCCGGTGGTTATTCAGGATGCGCTGCAGGCCGAGGTGCGCAAGACCGGCGGCGACGTCTATCTGCTCTCGCATCGTGCGCGGACGCCGAGTCATCCGGAAGCGCAGCAAGCGGTCGCCTGGATCATCGGCCAGCTGAGCCTGGCACCGCCGCACAGCCAACTTGTGCTCGTGCCGGCGACCGCCGCAGGCGGCTCGCGCAAGTCAACCTCGATGCTTAACCTCTGCATCTACCTGCGCAGCCGTGGCCTGCGGGTGCTGATTGTCGATGTCGATATCGCACAGGGCGCGCTGCTCGCCAGCTTTCGCGTGAGTAATGAGCCGCTGGAATTCTACACGACGCTACCCGAAGAGTATCCCGAGCTGGTGACAACGTATCCGGTTGAGCTGGTACGGCGGCGAATCTACCACCATCACTCCTCGGGACTGGATGTGCTGTTTGCTGGCCACGGCATCCGCGACCAACTCGACATGGAGCCGCGCCACCTCGAAGGCCTCATCGACACCATCGCACAGATGGATTACGACATTGTCTGCTATGACGTGCCGGGCGACTGGAAGCGCCGCAATGTCATCGTCTCGCTGTTCGCGCGCGGAAATACCTCGCCATTTGTGATCTGCCCGCCTGGACGCAAGGAACGGATGGGCGCATTAGCCGCGCTGGATGTGCTTGGCAAAATTGGGCGCGAAGATGGCCGAACCGCTCTTGATGCGGCGATGGTGCTGTTCGCTGAAGGCGAGCGCAACATGGCGGTCACCATTCGCGATGTGCGGCGTGATGTGTTGCGCCAATACCCGATGCTGATCGATCTGGGTACACTCCCGCACGACACCGCACTCATCAGCATGGTCTCCGAACGCCAGGAGTTCTGCTCGGTCTTCGACCTGGCGCCGCGCCGTGCCTACTGCACGGCGATTCGCGAGGCTGCGCGGCGCTGGATGGAAGCAGTTGAGCTGCCGTCGGCCTGGCTCACGAGTCCAGATCCCTATGCGCGGTCGGCGCGAACATTCTGGTTCTTCGGCAAGCGCCCGGCTAGGCGCACAGAACGAGATTAAGCATTGTGAAAGGATAGCTATGCCACGCTCAACCCCACAAACATTCCGCCGGTCTGGCGACGGACAGCGCAGCTACCGCGAGGCGCTCGAAGAGGTGACTGCGCCACCCGATGTCAGCGAGCCGATGCGCAGCGCAGTCGCCGCTTATATCCACCATGCGCGGATGCGGGCCGAGATGATTGCGCTGGCGCAGCAGTATGAGCAGCCGATCACGGCGAGCGATGCGGATGTGCTGAACGCAATCGAGTTCGATCACCTGCTCGACCCGGAGTTCGACCCGGCGCAGCGGCGGGCGCTCTTCAGGCGGTTACTGACGGCGGCGCTGGCCCAGAATCGACTGGACGGCATCGATCCACGCGTGCTGCACAACGAGGGGCAGCTCATCCAACTATGGGACGAGACCTGCGGCTGGGGTCACGCGGTCCAGCAGTTGCTCGACGATCCGGAGATCACCGAGATCAAAATCCTGGGCACGACGGCCGTCGGCGATGGGCCGCGCGGCCGGGTGCGTCTGCCTGACGCATTCACCACTGTATCCGAGCCGCTTAGCCGCGCCGAGTTCCTGGCGCAGTCGTATGGTGTGGCCTGGAACCGCGAGTCGCCCTCGGTGACACTGCCGCTGCGGAGCGGGATGCGCATGCATATCACGCGCGATCCACGCGTCGTCTCGGCCAATGAGCGCGAGCCCGGCCTGCTGATTGTGATGCGCCGAGGACGCACTCAGCCCTGGACGCTGCGTGACCTGGTTGAGCGCGCGATGCTTGACCGGCCCGCAGCGGCGCTGCTGACTGGATTGATGCACGCCGGCTGCTCGATCCTGATCTCGGGCCAGCAGGGCGCGGGCAAGACGACCGTGCTGGAGAGCCTGCTGAACACGCTCGATCCTGATCGCTACATCGTCCTGATTGAGGACAATGCGAACGAGTTTCGGCTGCACGAAGCAGCGCTGGTGAGTCGGCTGCGCATCGACGACAGCAACCGAGCAGACGCGTGGAAAGAGCGACAGGCGGCGGTGCGCGAGAACCTGCGCCTCACGCCGGATGTCGTCGTGCTGAGCGAGGTGCGTGGTGATGAGGCGGGCGCCGTACTCCAGCAGGCCGAGGCTGGCCGCCCGACCCTGACCACCATCCACGCTGATAGTGCTGCGGCTGCCCTCCAGCGCTTTGCGCGCCTGGCCGCGACCACCATCCCCAATAACAGCTTCGCTGGAGCACCGCTTCAGGCGATGCGCGTCGTGAGCGAGGCGTTTCATGTCGTCGTCCATGTCGCCTTCTCACAGCGCCTGCGGCGACGATTTGTCCAGCATGTACTGCTCCTGCATGGCCTCGACGAAACACATCTGCCGCACACACTGCCCCTGGTCGAAAGCCGGGTTGACGACCATGCGATTGCCTGGCGCTGCAATGCGCGGATCGAGGATCGGGCACTCGTCTGGGAATCTCCTGGTCGCAGCACACCACCGACCATCGCTGAGCGCCTGGCCGATATCTCGGAGCCCACCTGGAGCGCGTATCACTTTGACCCGCTGGCCCGACCGGTTAGCACGCCAATACATGCGATCGGTGACTCGTATGATGCGGCACTTACCAAAGCGCACGCTGCACTGCGCGAGGGTGCCTGGCAGGAAGCGGTGACACATTTGGATGCGGCCGTGCATCACCAGCAAGATTACCAGGTGATCAGCCTAATTGACGATGTGCTCCAGGATGTTCCTGAGCTCGCCCAGACGATCGACCAGTTGATTGACGTGTCACTCCAGGAGGTACGCGCCGCACTGCAGGCGTGGGAGCTTGATCATGCACGCTCGTTGATTACCACACCGCCCGTGAACGCAGTCGTCCAACGGCGCCAGCTGAGCCACACCCGCTGGCAGGCGACCTGCGCCGAGGTCTCCCGGCGCTACGAGCAGGTGATGACCTGCCAGGCTGCGCTCACGCAGGCGAAGGCGCAACAACATGACGGCGATCTGCGTGGCGCATTGCAGACACTGCGCCCATTCGATGCGCGTGAAGTCGGGCCGGAGCTGGCGCCGGTGCTGCTCACGGCTCGCCAGCGTGTCCTGACGCGCCTGCTTACCCAGGCCAGGAATGATGCAAGAGCTCGGCAGCAGTATGCCGCCGAGCTGGAACAGGCCAACCATGACCTGGCGGAAATCCAAGGTGTCGATGACGGTGCGGCCGAGCTTCCTCATCCCGTAGCCCTGCAGACGGTGAGCGCCGCTCCAGCACCGGTGCATGTAGTGCCGGAAGAGCCAGCGAAACACGCACACACTGTTGAGGTTGCTCCACCACCACCGCTCACCCCACAGCGTGCGCCTGGTGCTACTGCCCTGCCGTCCACTGTGCCGCTCGCAGCTGAGTCGCCATTGGCTACTGAGCCTGTGGCGAATACGTCAAGCCAGGGCTGGCTCGACGAGGCGCTGGCACGGAGCCGGGAGCGCCTCCGGCTACATCAGAGTACGCAAGCTGACGAGGAGGGTTCGTGATGACGACAATGCTCACCGTCCATCCTGGCACGAGCGCTGTGCTTGCGCTGACTTCGGTGCTACTTGCGCTGCTAGCTCTGACCTGGGAGCCTGCCCGCCGTCTGATGAAACAGCCTGCTCGAACAGCGCCGCGAACATCGATGGCCCGCAGGCAGGAAGCGTCGAGCAGCATGCCCGATCCCTTTCAGTTTGCACCAGCGCTGCTCGATCCAAGCCTGCTCACCATCGTGATGATTGCAACCAGTGCGGTGCAGATCCTCGTGGCGATTACTCTGGTTGAGCCGCTCCTGCTTATCATTGCGCCAATCAGCGCGTTGCTCGTCCGTATTGCCATGCTAGGGATTGCCCGTACTCGCTACCAGCGGCGGCTGAGCGCGCAGCTCCTGCCCGCACTTCAGAGCCTGACGTCGCTTATGGAGGGTGGGCGAACGATGCTGGTAGGGGCGTTCGCGACGACTGCCGCAACACTGCCGGAGCCGCTGCGCAGCGAGTGGCGCTGGGTACTGGATCGGCTCAACCAGCCCTATTTAATCACACGCCCAGATGGCACGACCGAGCGCTACACCAGCACCCATGCCTATGTCCTGGATCGGCTGGCCGCCCAGACGCCGGTGCGGCTGCACGCGCAGGTGCTCGACCAGTTGGTTGCGATCTACGAGCACCAGCTCGATGCGCAGGCCCATCAGCGGCTGGCACAGATTACGACAGCACTTGCCCGTCGGGCGACCCTTCAGCGTGCAGTAGCTACCCTACTCGGGCGCATCCAGGGCGAGGCGTACGTCATTACGGGCGCTTTTAGCGTGATCATCGCCTGGCTAGCCTGGTCGCAGACGGAGCGTTTGGTTGCGGCGTTCGCCGGTGATCTGGGCGCGCTCGCAGTCGCCTGGTTCGGCTTCTGGCTGGTCGCACCGGTCGTCTTTGCCCTCCTTGCCGTCCGTATTCCTGATCTGCCGTTGTGATGCTGTGATGCTTTGATACACGGAGGTGACACGATGAATGTCCAAGGGTTCGATGTACGCATTGTGCCGTTGTCCTGGGGCATCACAGCGTTGCTGTTGCTCGCTGCGGCAGTGTTGCTCTGGCCACAGGCACCCTGGGGCCGGCTGCGACAATTCTGGCAGCGTGCTCCCCGCTTGATTGGCGGCCTGAGTGCGCTGGCGTGTCTGCTGGCCGGCTGGTGGCTCATCCAGGCGCTGCAACTGGTCGAGCTTGATGCTGCGCTGGTCGGGTTACTGGCGCTGTTGTCGGCGTTGATTATCGGCGTCTACCTGCCGGGTCTACCAGCCCGCGCACATGCTCGTCGGCGCGATCGGCTACTCCTCCAGACGGTCGATCTCATCGGCTATCTGCAGTTTGTCGTTGAGAGTTCACAGGGCGATGTAGAGATTCTGCGCCGCTATGTGCGGCGACCGCAGCGCCTGATTGCCGATGTGCAGGCAGTGATCGCGACAGCGCTCGCCGAGCTCGATCGTCGCCGGCGCGGCAATATCTTCGAAGCTCTGGTGGATCAGGCGACGGAGACAGGATCGCTACCGCTGATTGCGAGTTGCACAACATTGATGCATGGCGCACGAACCAATCGGCGGGCGCTCGCGCCGCTCCTGGCCCAGCAGCGAGAGCAGCTGTTCGACACGGTCGTCGAGGCGTGTAAACAACGCGCGCAGCGCATCGAGCTGCTGTTGATTGGCATCAGTGCGGCATCGCTGGCCTTTGGTCTACTGCCCTTCATTCTGTACGTGATGGCTGGCGGCGGCACGCTGTTGACGAGCATCCTCGGCGGGGAAGCAAGAAGATGCGGTGTGGAGGTAGGAGCGTGGCAGGAAAAGATTCACAGCCAGGCGCGGCGAGCGATCCGACGGTTCAGGAAGCACTCAAGTTGATGAACCGCATCGCGGCCTGTGATCACGAGATCGCAGCGATGGAGGCCAAGCTTGCGATACTGCCAGAGCTACTGGCCGAACTGGCTGGTCACCCGGTGCTCTGGTTGCTGCTTGGACGCGAGGGCATTGATCGGCCGGGCGGCACGTGGAGCGCCCTGGTTGGCCAGCAGGTCACCACGGTGAGCCGCCGCGAGCCCTGGCTGTTGATCACGGTCGCACTGGCCGCCATGTGCGTTGGTATCGGCATTGGCCTGGGAATTGGCTTTATTGGACTGGTTCCGTAAACGTGAGACGAAAGTACCGATGGCGATGAGACACCCTCTGCCAGACAGTTGTATTCGTGGCCCTGAGCTGCACGATCCGCAGGATATTCAGCACCAGATAGCGCAGCAGGACTGGGCGGCGCTGGAGAGCTATGGGGTCGGCATCGACCTGGTGCAGCGCGTCTGGAAGCTCATGGAAGTGCGGGAGCGGATGCACGAACGTCTGAAGGCGCGCGCCTTTCTCCTGCATCAGCTGAGGAGTATGGAACAGCAGACATCGCAGGCAGTAAGCGCAGCGCTGGCCCTGTTCGACCAGCAGCGTAGCGACCAGGTGATAGACAGTGCGTCGGCAGCACAGCCGGCTGAAGAATCAGCCGAGAAGGGATGAGGCGTGGGGATGGGCTGGCAACATCGAGCAATCGGCATCGCGGCGATGCTTATGACGCTCACCACTGCAGGCCAAGCCGGGCGCGTACTCCCGTGGCCGAACGACATCAGCGGTATCCCTGAACAACAGCATATCCTGGCTGCTATCAAGCACATATTGCGCTGGGAGATTCTCTTTCTCCTCCTAGCGCTGAGCTGCCTCATTCTCGGTCTGGCGGCGGTGCGCGTGCTGATGCAGCGCCACCGCCGGGGCGCTGAGCGGTTGCAGACTACCCTGATGCGCCTTGGCGAAGCACGCGGTCGGCAGGCGGTGCTCGATGAGGTGCGGATGCTTGAGCACGCCCAACTCAAAGCGCACATCATGGCCACCCAGCGCTGCCTGATGCAAGCGCAGGCCGCCAGTGAGGTCGGCGACATCAAGCGCTGGCTGGATGAAGGGCTTGCACAGTCCAATCGCCTGCTCCAGGTGGTGGTCGGACTTCATCATGCCGCAGGCGACTCGGCGCTGCCGGGCGATCTTGAGCAGACAGCGCGCGATACGGTGGCAAGCCTGGCGGTCGCCTACCCTGCCTGCACCTGCACGCTGGAAGTTTGCGGCCCTCACACAGCTCAGATCGACGATGTGGTACAGCGAACGATTGTGCTTATCCTCTATAACGCGCTGCACAACGCCTATACCCACGGTCATCCCTCAGCAGTGCTGGTTCAGCTCCAATACGCGCCGGATGCACTCATCCTGGTTGTGCGCGATAACGGCAGCGGTGGTATACCGGAAACACCTGCTGGTCACGGCCGCGGGTTAGGCGATATTGAGCAACTGCTTGCGCGCTGTGGCGGCCTGCTGCGCATTGAGAGCACACCAGCACGCGGCACGGTCGTTACAGCGACGGTGCCGCTCACAATCAAAGGAGATTCCGATGTTTCAACATGGCCGACTCTGGCGTCTCAATCGCGTAGGCGCGCCGAGCAATCTCCCCCCACCACCCTGGCTCAACAGGGTCGTAGAGCGGTGTCACGCAAGCACTGAGCAACCGGCATCTCAGCCGCTGCCGACGCCTTGCATTTCGACCGCACGCGTATTGGTCGTCGACGATCACCCGCCTATCCGTGAGTGGCTGGCCGATGTGCTGACCCCACTCGGCATTGGCGTACTGCCGGCGCGGAGCGGCGACGAGGCGATTGCCCTGATCCGCGAGGGTGCCCAGGTACATGGAGCAATCTGCGATGTGCTGATGCCCCATGCCGAAATCGAGGGAGTCGAGACGGCCCGCATCCTCTGGCATGACCACGGTATTCCCTGCCTGATGCTGACCAGCGTTCAGGAGGCGGGTGCCAAACTGGCCGCACTCTACGCCGGCGCGATCGGCTACGTGGTGAAGGACCTCGCCCATGGCGATCTCATTCGCGCGAGCGTGGCGGCGCTGCTCGCCGGCGAGGCGCTGCCTGAACCATTGACCGAGATTTCGGTCAGTGATGCAGAGGTGCGGCAAATCGATGAGCGTTATGCTGCTTACGTGCGCGCGATGGAGCAACTGACCCCACAGCAGCGCGTGGTCGCGCAGCTGCTGCAGGAGGGCAAGACCAACCGCGAGATAGCGGAGCAACTGGTGCTCTCGCGTGGCACGGTCAACACGCACGTCAGCCATATCTTGGAGCGACTCAACCTGGCGACGCGGCGCGAAGTGAAGACGCGTGTGCTCTTCGCGTACACCGGCCACGGCGTTGAGTCGGGAGGGAGAAACGTATGACGATACTGGAAGACAACCAGCACGAGGAAGATGAGCTGCCAGCGGCCACCACCACGATCGTTCCCGGTGCGGCGCACGACGCCGAAGGTGCCAGCGACACCGCCGACGATCTGGCCTGGCTGAGGCTGGAAGTGCAGAAGGCACAGCGCCAGATTAACCGGGGCGTGAGCGAGATGGCTGAGGGCATTGTCGGACTGCCGATCGCGCTGCTTGAAATCCGGCGCCGCCGGCTGTATCGCTTCGACCCGGATGGCACATGCGCCCGCTCATTCGAGGTCTTCGTCAGCCGGCGCTTCACTATTAGCGAGCGATTGGCGCGCCAGTACACCGACGCGATCGCCAGCCTGGGCGAGGCCCAGTACCACGCGCTGCTGCGCGACATTGGCGTCCAGCGCACATTCGCCCTGGCGCTGTTGCATCAGGCCGACCCAGCGCTCCTCGAAGCCTTCCAGATGTTGCCCGCTGACGAACGTGAGGCGATTACTGCCACGCAGATCGAGGCGCTGGCCCAGCGTGTTGCGCCCGAGGACGATGCTGAGGTTGCCCAGCGCCTTATCCAACTGGAGCAGGAGCTGGGACGCAATCAGGGTCTGCTCCAGCAGAGTCGCCAGCGACTGCGCGATATTGAAGCGATGCATCAGCGCATGGTGCAGTCGCTTATCGACGAACGCGATGAATCGCGCCAAGATGCCGACCGACAGCAAAAAGAGATCAAGCGGCTGCGCGATCTACTGCGCCAGCCGCCAGCGCCACCTCCCCCCCCACCGCCAACCCCACCCCCACCGATGATCGAGCAGCCCGCACAACCCAGCGCGCGACAGAGTGTGGTCGTGGTGATGCCCTTCGATGTGGCGGCACTAGTCATTGATGTGCGTGCTCTGAGCGAAAAGTTGGAGCGGCTCACCCAGATCAACGTCGCCGACGTACCGCCAGAGCAGCGCCGTGACCTGGCCAGCAGTCTCCAAGTGCTCAAGCAGCTCGTCAACACGCTGCTGCATTGACCGACGGCTAACGATGACGACACCGATCCCCGATGCCGAAACATTGCGCCGCCTCTACGAAGAGGAAGGTAAAACCGTGCGCGAGATCGCGGCGTTTGCTCGCTGCCGGATGCAGGCGCTGCTGGCCGCAATGCAGGCAGCTGGGATCGTCCGGCGCCGACGCGGCCGACGACGGGCACCGCTGCCGGACATTGACCCAGATACACTTGTGGAGATCGCTCGCCTCGGAGGGCGGGCGCGGGCACGCAGCATTGCCCGTGAGTTGGGCATCAACCGTGAGAAGTTCGATCTGCTGGTAGGTCATCGGCTCGGCAACCGCGGACGGATTGAGGCGCAGATGCTCTACATGCATGACGAGGAGATTCGTGCGGC